>QGVC01000429.1 GCA_003242645.1 Pseudomonadota bacterium | reverse complement strand
CCTTCGTGCCCGATGTGATGCGCCGACTTGCGGTGCAAACGGAGTTGCGGCTGGCTATTGCCAAGGCCTTCCGCGAGGCAGGGATCGAGATCCCGTACCAGCAGCACGATATCCACTTGCGCGATCTGGATGGGGTGAAGCAGGCGTTCGCACGAGCCATGGAAGCGCGTCGCCGAGAGCAGGAGCTGGAAGCTGGAGGCACATAAACGGCCTCCTTCATCCCTGGCGAAACACGCCATCCGGCCTATCGCCGGTCAAAGACAGCGCCCCAACCGGCAACACGTCAACCGGCCTAGTCCTCGCGATACACGCGCTCGCGCCGCTCGTGCCTCTCCTGAGCCTCGATGCTCAAGGTCGCGATCGGCCGGGCATCGAGACGCCGCAACCCAATCGGCTCGCCGGTTTCCTCGCAGTATCCGTAAGTGCCGTCCTCTATGCGCTGCAGAGCTGCGTCAATCTTTGCGATGAGCTTGCGGTGCCGATCCCGCGCCCGGAGCTCCAATGCCCGGTCAGTTTCGGAGGTCGCTCTGTCCGCGAGGTCGGCATGTTGAACAGAGCCCTCGTGCAGACCCTCCAGGGTCTCCCGGGTCTGCTTGATGATTTCTTCCTTCCACGCGAGCAGCTTGCGCTTGAAATAGAGGCGCTGCCTCTCGTTCATGAAAGGCTCATCCTCGGATGGCCGGTAGTCTTCCGGCAGCTCCGGCTCCAGCAGGCTCGACAGCTTCGCTTCCTCCACCTTGGTTGACTTGCCTTGGGCTTTGGCGTGCGATTTCCGATCTTTTGTTGTGCTCATGGTTTGCCTGCGTAGGAAATAGCGCAGTCACGCGCAACTCGCGCATACTGAGCATGACCAGATGGTCCCGCTTTTATCCCTCCGACTTCACGAGTCAAGGATTTCCCCATGTTGCTGCGCGAGCTGGCAATTGTGGCGCAAGCGAGGCGATAACACGGACTGGTTGCAGGATTGTTACAACCGGAGACTGTGATTCCCTACCGGCAGTCGTCTTCATTTCCGTTGGATCACGTTGCAATTCGCGGTTCGCCAGCGCAACCAAAACAGCCGGCCTTGCTGCTCCCCCGCCAGCCATCTAATGTGTCGCGCTTCCCTGCAGGACTGGAGGTCAGAGACTTGACGATGCGATTCGAGGGAACGGACACCTACGTCGCCACTCGAGATCTGATGGTTGCCGTCAACGCTGCTATCACCTTGCAGCGCCCCTTGCTGGTCAAAGGCGAGCCTGGAACCGGCAAGACGATGCTGGCAATCGAAGTGGCGAAAGCGCTCGGCGTGCCGATCATCGAGTGGCACATCAAGTCCACGACGAAAGCCCAGCAAGGACTTTATGAGTACGATGCCGTCAGCCGTCTGCGTGACAGCCAGCTGGGCGACGAGCGGGTCAAGGATATTCGCAACTACATCAAGCGCGGCAAGCTTTGGGAAGCCTTCGATAGCGAGGTCCGCCCGGTTCTCCTGATCGACGAGATCGACAAGGCAGACATCGAGTTCCCCAACGACCTGCTTCAGGAGCTCGATCGCATGGAGTTCTACGTCTACGAAACCGGCGAGACCATCAGGGCCCGCAATCGGCCCATCGTCATCATCACCTCAAATAACGAGAAGGAGCTGCCCGACGCGTTTCTCCGCCGCTGCTTCTTCCATTACATCAAGTTCCCTGACCCGGACACGATGCGAGCGATCGTGGAGGTGCACTTCCCGGGCATCAAGAAGCGGCTTGTCTCCGAGGCTCTCAGAATCTTCTACGAGATCCGCGAGGTTCCGGGCATCAAGAAGAAGCCGTCGACGTCCGAGCTGCTGGACTGGATCAAGCTGCTTCTCAACGAGGATATCGATCCCGAAACGCTGCGGGAAAGCGACCCGCGCAAGCTGATCCCGCCGCTGCACGGGGCATTGCTCAAGAACGAGCAGGACGTGCACCTCTTCGAACGGCTGGCGTTCATGTCACGGCGGCAAGGCTAACGCTGGAAGAGGCGCCTGCCCGTGGACCTCTGCGATCACTCCGGGTTGTCTGCCTCGCAACGCGTCCCACTCTGGCTGAAGCTCGCTTACACGGCCTTTATGGCGGTCCTTGTGCCCCTCTATTGGGCCTATTACGGGCCGGCCAACTTTCTTTTCCTTTGTGACCTTGCGCTGTTCTTCCTGCTCGCGGCGATTTGGCTGGAAAGCTCGCTGCTGGCCTCCATGGCCACCGTCGGCACACTGGCGGCACACGCGCTATGGCTTGCAGACTTCGTCGCCTTGGCTCTTGGCGGCCAACTGACGGGCATGACGGCGTACATGTTCGATGCCGCCTACCCGCTCCACCTGCGTGCGCTTTCGCTCTTTCACCTGTGGCTGCCGCCCCTCCAGCTCTACCTCGTCTGGCGGCTCGGATACGACCCGCGGGCGCTCTGGGCCTGGACCGTGCTCGCCTGGGTTACCCTTCTCATTTCCTACCTCTTCTTGCCGCCTCCGAGCCCTGAGCCCGGCACGGCAGCACGCAACATCAACTACGTCTACGGCTTCAGCGAGACGCACCCGCAGACGGTGATGCCGAGCTGGGCGTGGCTGGTGATGCTGATGGTGAGCTATCCGCTACTGATTTTCGCGCCAGCCCATCTCGCGCTGCGAAAGTTCATGCCGCAGGCGCGGTAATGCGTGGGTGAGTTTCGGGCTACTCGGCTGTCCGCAGCTTCTTCAGCCGCACATCCGGGAGTACGCCGGCATCCGTTCGGATTCGAAGGTGATTGTGGACCGCAGTAATGCCCGGAATGCCTTTGACGATTTTCGTGGCAAGCTCTTTCGCGGCGTAATTGTCGACGGTGCCATTAAGCGAAACCAACCCGTTGTCGACGTAGATATCGATCTCGGAAACATCGATCTCCTCTGCCGCATCCAATGACCTGAAAATGTCCTCGGCGATGAGGTCATCGGTACGGCTTGGATGGGCTACCGGCTCTTCCAGGGCGAAATGATCCCGGTCCGCCCGCCGGTCCGACAACGTGCCTGACCAATCCGGCCGCGACGGCTCCGAGATCTTTCGCAGCGCCCCCACCCCTGTA
>QGVC01000428.1 GCA_003242645.1 Pseudomonadota bacterium | reverse complement strand
TCGTACCCCTGGGCAGTAAGCTTTTCGGCGATCTGAGCGAACGACAGCCACTGCTCCTTGGGAACGTTCACGCGAATACCGTTGTCAGAGGCTGCGGCAGCGGTTTACCGCCGGCGGAGGGGATTCGTTGGCACCGGCACTCCGTGATTTCGTCTATCGGCAGTCTGCCTTCTCGTAGAATATTGCTCCAAGGCTTCTTTCACTGGTCCGCAAGGCAGACGCATGATCGACGTCATCACTTTCTGGCTTGATTGGTTCGGCGTCGCTGTATTCGCGACCACGGGCGCGTTAGTTGCTTCGCGCAAACAAATGGACATCATTGGTTTCATTCTGCTCGGCACAGTGACAGGCGTCGGCGGCGGCACAATCCGCGACACGCTTTTGGGGAACTTGCCCGTCTTCTGGATTAAGGATCCACGCTACCTGGTCACGTGTGTTGCCGTCTCCAGCGCTGCCTTCTTTCTCGCGCATATCCCTCATTCCCGTTACGCACTCCTCCTCCGCTTCGACGCCATAGGCCTCGCGCTCTTCGCGGTAACAGGGACAGAGATCGCTCTCGACGCAAATGTCGAACCGATCATTGCAATCGCAATGGGCGTGAACGCCGCCCCGTTTCGCGGCATTATTGCCCGACTCCCCGGTGGCGTAAGGCCCGCGCTCTTGCGGCGAGAAATCTCGTCACTGCAGCTTTTCTCGGAGCCACGTTGTTTGTCGCGCTAGCCCAATTCGGCCTAGACCGAAGCATCAGTCTTGTTGCCGGATTTGTCATCACCCTGATCATTCGCTTGGGCGCCCTGCGCTGGAATTGGTCGTTACCGAGATATCGCCCGCGACCAGGACAAGAGTGACGGTGACTAATCGACCTCAATCGCCACCTTCGCACAGCCCACGCCTTGCTCGCAAATAGTGAGAAAAAACTGGCACTACTTCTTCGCGATAAGCTGCATCGAGGACGCCAGAGCTGCGCTAAGCCTAGGGTCATCTCGTCCTCAGCGAAGTTCGCGTACGTGATCGGGAAATTTCCATCAGCGGATCGAGGTCGTCTAGCCAACAGCGCCGCCGAAGGGCTAATCCAAGGACTGGTGCGTCAGCCTCATCAGCTTCGAAACCGTAGATCGCGCCCAGAGCCTGTCTTCTGCGGGGAACGCTGGATCGCCGCACGTCAGCAACTACAAACCTTACCAAGATTGGCCATTTGTCCGGCGTCTCGCCTTGAGAGTTCCGAGACGCAGCGAGGGCTCCGAATGAAAGGGGATCTTCACAGCAAATTTGCACTGCGCCCGGCGACAATTCTGATACTCATTAGCTCCTCACGCGTCGCCACTCGCGAAATTGACAGTGTCATGCGGCTTCTGGGCGCTCCCATTTGGCGAGCTCACACCAACGTCCGATCTCCGATCGAAATCTTATGAGCCGCCGACGGAATTCACGATGTCGAACGTTTACCTATAACACGTGCTATCAGATCTAAGCGGCCGCTCGGCTCAGGAGAAGGTTTGGGGGATCCGATCCATGAGGGTATCGTCATTGTTGGGCCAGAAACGTTGCTTGAGCGGCGCTGGGATACGCATCATAACGGCAGGCCTCGTCATACTAGGGCTGTTTTCTCCCGCTGAGGCGCAACGAAGGCCGCGAACAGCGGATGGTGACCCGGTTGTTTCGGTGTACGAAGTCAGGCTCGAGCGCATCAACGAACGTGTTGATGCCGTTGGCTCAGGCCGAGCGCGCCAACAAATCACGCTGACCACCCGGGTTGCGGGTGTCATCGCCGAAGTGTTGTTCAAGGGCGGCGACAAGGTGGAGGCGGGACAGCCTCTCGTAAAGCTTAACTCCGAACCGGAGGAGATCGCTGTCGAGATGGCGGAGGCGCAGCGCGCAGAAGCCTTTGCTGCCGTGGAGCGATACAAGCAACTCAATTCGGCTTCGGTTTCGCGCGTTACGGTGGCGCAGGCGGAAACAGCCTTGAAGGTCGCGGATGCTAATCTGCGCCGTGCCCGCGAGGATCTCGAGCGTATGACGATCCGGGCACCGTTCTCGGGCATCATGGGGCTCACGGATCTTGAGACGGGCGACTATCTGGCTGTCGGCACACCTATCGCGTCGCTGGACGATCGCTCCAAGATCATCATCGAATTCACGGTACCCGAGGCCGTGGCACAATTGATCAAGATCGGCATGCCAGTGCGCGCGAGCCTTGCCGCCCGACCTGGCGAGGTCTTCATGGGTGCTGTCAGCGCTGTCGGGACCCGGATTGATCCTGCCACCCGGACGCTGACCGTGCGCGGTGAAATTCCGAACCCGGATCTTTCGCTAATTCCCGGTTCGACGTTCTCCGTCAGCGTTCGGCTCGAAGGCAATGAAGCTCCCGTGGTGCCTGGACTTGCGATCCAGTGGGACCGCATGGGCGCCTACGTGTGGCGGATCACTGACGAAAGCACGGTCGAACGCGTGAATGTCGCGATCGTCGCGCGCAACGGCGACCGCGTGTACCTCGATGCGCCTCTGAAACCCGGCGAGAAAATCGTTCACGAGGGTGGTGGCCTGTTGCGCGAAGGGCAGAAGGTTCGGATGCACGGGCTTTGATCAAACCTCCATCCCCATCATTTTCCTCCAATTGCAACCGGAACCTTCCACAATGAGCACCTCAGCCTCTGGGCCTTCGAGGTCAGGCCCGCTTCCAAATGACGGCGGGTGGGTCAGCGTTTTCGTGCGCCGGCCGATCTTCGCGATGGTACTCAACCTGCTCGTGATCATCGCAGGCATCGCGGCTGTGCAATCGATCGAGATACGCGAGCTGCCGGACGTCGACCGCCCTGTGGTGACGGTGCGTTCCAGCTATCCGGGAGCCTCGCCTGAAAGCATGGACGCGCAGGTGACGGCCATTATCGAAAGCGCCGTCTCGCGCGTCGAAGGGGTGACCAGCATTTCCTCAAACTCCTCCTACGGCTCGAGCCGCGTCTCCATCGAGTTCTCGACCGACACGGATATGCAGGCGGCTGCAATGGACGTGCGCGACGCCGTTGCAGGGGTCATGAGGCAATTGCCGAACGACATGGACGAGG
>QGVC01000427.1 GCA_003242645.1 Pseudomonadota bacterium | reverse complement strand
CTTGATATCGTCCGCGTCGGGAGCCGCGCCGGGGCGAGGAACGACGAAAGCGCCGATGACGCTCACATCGGGGCGAACCTGAACCTCGGCGCAGGCGACCTCCGCTATGGAGGGATGCTGGGCGAGGACCGCCTCGACCTCTTGTGGGGCGACCCGGTAGCCGAGCGCCTTCATGATGTCGTTGGCGCGCCCGCAGTGGGTGACGTAACCCTCCTCGTCCATGCGCGCGAGGTCGCCGCCGATGAACCACTCACCGCGGAACACCTCCGCCTCCTCCTCCGGGCGGTTCCAATAGCCAAGCATCAGACCCGGATCTGAGCGATGAGCGGCGAGCAGGCCTTCCTCGCCGGGAGGCAGCGGCGTCGTCCCGCCTTCGACGGGAAGGATGACAACCGAGCGGCCCGGCTGCGGCTTGCCCACGGCGCCCGGCTTCCTTGGCACGGACGGCGCGGAGGAGATGTAAGTAGAGAGCTCGCTCATACCGAGCGCTTCATAAAGCTCCAGGCCGGTCCGGCCTTGCCATTCGTCAAAAAGACCAGGAGGCGGCGTTTCACCGGCGATGAGGCCGTGGCGCAGGGGGCCAAGCCTGCCGCGGCCGACCTCGGCGTAACGCAAGATCTGGCGGAAGAGCGTTGGCACGGCGGCGAAGATCGTGGCCTCAGCGGTGCGAATGAGACGCGGCCAGACGGTCGGGTCCTTCGGGCCGGTATAAATGATCGCCGTTGCACCGTTCGCCCACGGATCGGTGAGGCCCGTTCCCAGCGTATAGGTCCAATTGAAGGCCCCGGCATGCATGACGCGATCTGAGGGCCTGATGCCGTACCAGCCTTGGTACATCGGCCGGCGCCCCCAGGCCGCGCGATGGGCATGAAGAACGCCCTTGGGGCGCGATGTCGTGCCGGAAGTGTAGATGAGATAAGCCGGGTCGTCGGCGGCGGTATCCGCATAGGTTGCGCGGATCGGATACCTCGTCATCGCCTGCACGCGCTCGCTTTCAAGCACGCGGACGCCAGCTGGAATGTCAGGGATCGGCAATCCTTCGGCGACGGCCACCGCCGAAGCCCCGCTGTCTTGGAGGAGAAAGGCAGCCTCTCCGGGCGTGAGCTGTGAAGATGTGGGGAGCGGCACGTATCCGCCCGCGATGGCACCGAAGAAGAGCAGGGCATAGGTGCTCGTGTTGTCGAGCCGGATCATGATCCGCTCACCCCGCTGCAGCCCCTCCGCCTTCAGGGCTGCTGCAACTCGAAGGATGGCGTCTTCGAGGGCGGCGAACGTCCAGACCTCAGCCGGAGGCTGGAGCGGATCGGCGATGACGATAAGGGCTGGCTTGTTGGGAAAAGCAGCTGCGGCGCGACCGATCGCGTAGGCTGCCATGTTGAATCGTGCAGGCGGTAACTCTCCCTTGTAGCCGTAGGGCGCCTGCTCGACTGTCACGGTTTGTCTCCGGCCTGCCACCACAAATCGAAGCTGGTGCCTAAAAGAGGCGTTCGTTCCGGCGCCTGCAAGTGAGACCAGTGGGCGATCCACTGTTTGGGGATGTGGAAGAGCGGAATCACGTAGTCGCCCGAAAGCAACACGCGGTCGAATGCCCGCGCGGCCGCAGTCAGCTCCTCGTAGGTGTGGACGGTGAGGAGCGCGTTGATCATGGCGTCGGCGGCCGGGCTCTTCACGCCGGCGTAGTTGAGGCTCCCTTCAGTATCAGCAGCCCGCGACGACCAACGGTTGATCTGTTCATTGCCCGGCGACAGCGAGGAGCCCCAGGTCCACTGAATCATGTCGAAGTCGAACGACTTCAAACGTGACCAATACTGAGCAGAATCCACCTGCCGGATGTTCACTGTAATGCCGAGCCGCTCCAGCATGTTGGCGTAGCTCAGCATGATGCGCTCCTGGTTCCGCGAGGACGCCAGGAATTCGAAGGTGAGCGGTGCACCTGTTTCGGCATGCACCAAGCGGTTGCCGCGCAGCTCATAGCCGGCAGCCTTCAGCAGCTCATAAGCCTCGCGCAAAGCCGCGCGATTGTTGCCCGATCCATCGCCGACGGGCAGGCGGGAGCGGCCGGCGAGCACGTCGGGGTGAACTTCGTCCATGTACGGGGCCAGCATCTTGAGCTCCAGCTCCGAGGCGGGATGCCCGGTTGAGGCCAGATCGGACCGATCGAAATAGCTGGTGGTGCGCTGGTAAAGCCCGTGAAAAAGGCTTCGGTTGATCCACTCGGCATCGAACATCAGGATCAATGCTCGCCGCACCCGCTGATCCGCAAAGACCGGCCGACGCGTGTTAAAGACGAGGCCCGACATGCCCGCGGGGGCTCTCGTCTCGAACTCGCGCTTGAGAACACGCCCATCCGCCACCGCTTGGAAGCTGTAGCCTTCCGCCCATCGGCCGGGATCGTCCTCAGGCCGCACGTCGATGACTCCGGCCTTGAACGCCTCGAATAGGCTCGCTGAATCCCGATAGAAGTCGAACCTGATTTCATCGAAATTGTAGCGGCCGCGATTGATCGGCAGGTCCTTGCCCCAATAGTCCGGATTTCGCCGAAACACGAGGCTGCGTCCCGCATCCACACGCTCGATGACGTAAGGCCCGCTGCCGATGGGCGGCTCGAGGCTCGTACGCTGGAAGCGCTCGGGCCTCATGTAATGTTTCGGCAAGATCGGCATGAGGCCGAGGATCAGCGGGATCTCCCGGTCGCCCCCTTCTTTGAATGTGAAGCGGACTGAGTGCGGGCCGATCTGCTCGGCGCGGGCGACCTTCGAGTAGTGGGAGCGATGGTAGGGCCAGCCATGCTCCTTCAGCAGTTGATGCGAGTGGAGCACGTCCTCTGGCGTGATGGGGTGTCCATCGGAAAAGCGAGCCTCGGGTCGCAGGTGGAATGTGATCCAGCTGCGATCATCAGGCACTTCAATCCGCTCGGCGATGAGGCCGTAGAGCGTAAATGGTTCATCCTGCGAGCGTGCCATCAGGCTTTCGTAGACGTACTCGCGTATGCCCGATGGCGTCACGCCTTTGATGATGAAGGGGTTGAGGCTGTCGAATGTGCCGAGCACGCCCATGCGGAGT
>QGVC01000426.1 GCA_003242645.1 Pseudomonadota bacterium | reverse complement strand
CCCCACGTCCCCCGCGTGTGTGTCCCACCACTGCTCCCGCCAGGGGATGCGTTTCGCATCCCGGGCGACCGGGATAGCACCGCCACTGGCCACGTATTGAGCCGGTGTCATGATCTCGATCATGCAGCGGCGCAGCAGGAAGTCCGGGTGTCGATCGATGAAGGACGGCGTAATCAGGTTCGGCTGTTCGATCATCCAGTCCGGCACCTGTATGCCCTTCCACATGTAGATCGACAGCCCATCCCGATACTTCAGGGCAGGGCCTTCCCGGCTGTGGAGGCGCGCCTTGTCGTCGACCTTGAGGATGCACGGCCGCTCACCCAACCAGCAGACGTGCTCATGCGGCACGATCCAGCCGGAGTTCTTGGCAATCGTCAGAACGCCTTCCAAAGCGTCTGCGTCGGCACAGCCGCACAGCGACGCGAGGTAGTCGCATGCTGCCAGCCAAGCAAAGTCAGGGTGCCCCCAACCGCTGTCCCGGAAACGGGGAGTCCTACGGAACCGCCACCCTTCCTTCAGGCGGGCCCAGAAGCGCGGGCGGGCATCCTCCACCGCGGCGTGAACAACCTCGTTGACGGCGAGGCTGGTTGCCGCAGGCAACCGGGTACCGTTGATGACGGTGTGTCGCACCCCGAGACTGACTCGGGATTCCGCATACGTGATGACGCGGGCGAGGGGGTGGTCGTAGATCTCACGTTTGACGCTGGCGCCAATAACGGCACGGTTCGTATTGCGCCATTCGTTGGCAAACTCCAGCGGCCCCTCGCACCACACGATCTTGGGAGCCGCCAAGCCGGCGCTACGGTAGGCTCTACGCACCCCTTCTTCGGCAGCCTCGCGTTCCGCGGGCTGCGTTTGTAGCCCAATTGCAGCCCAGCGGCTCCGATACTCTGCGACTTCTTGGATTTGGAGCGGCGAAAGCCGCTCCAGACGGGTACGCTGATTAGTCGGCGACAACACGGGCGTCCTTAGGCTCCAGCTCACGTTGACGACGGACACGGTAAGTTCCTTTCGGCAACGTCAAAGGCGCATGCTCCTGGTGTTGAATGCGTGCGGCTGGACCTTCGACCTTGACGTGGCCAACGTAAAGTCCACCGGGGATGTCCCTCGCCAGACTGTCATCGCGGAACATGGTGACCCGGCCGTAAATCGAGTGATGGTGCCCGGTCAACTCGCCTTCAGCCAACACGATCGACCCGTCGGGATTAGCCGCAGCCAGGGTGCCGGAAGGCTGCAGATCATCGACGCGCTCGATCAATAAATCGCCTTGTGCGTATAGATCTCTCATCGTAGGGCTCCCAGTTTCCTGTTGGCTGCAGGATCAACCGAAAAGGTTATCTAAGGTTCCCAGCCCGAGCAGAGATGATTAACCGTGCTCGGCCGACCTGCAATGCACGCAAAACAGGGGGCGCCGAGGGAGGGCGCCCCCTGCACCGACCACATCTCTCGCCACGGGGGGGGGCGTAGGGAGTTCGTTGATGCGGTCGCAAACCCATAACGCGAAGTTTGCCAACCGGTTCCGGGTTTCTGCTGATTTTTTCTCTACACTTACGATTTTATGCTTTACGGGCTTGGCTGAGCATGCTGGCGCCTGCTCCTTCGAGGCTCCGCGGCAACCTCTGGCGTGGACGGGAGCTTAGCCTCACGCGAAATTGATCTAAGTGGCCAATGACATTCAATATTTCCCGCACCTTTGTTTCCCGTAGAGCAATTCTAATTTGGCGATTGCGAAAGACCGTTTCTATACGCCACCGCGCTGGCTTGAGAAGAAACTTCCAAGCAGGAAGGCGCTCGCTAAAGGTGCAACTGGATCAGATTGGGGCGGTGAATTGAAAAGCCGACAGGGCAGCCAAGACCCTGCCGGCCGATGAGTCCGCTAGCTCCGTAAATGCTGGAAGGACTGCGGACTACGTTGACAAGCCGACATGAACTCTTGGCGAGTCACCCGCTGCTCCGTCTGCTTCTGCGGTGCACCGCCAGCGCCGGTGCCGGTTCGACCTTGCGCTGTTTGCATTGCCTGTTGCAAGCGCTGAGCCTGCTGACCCGTGACAAAGCCCTGGTTCTGGGTATCCGCGCTCTCCCAAATGTCCTCGCACATTTGCTGCGCTTGCTGGGGCTGCATCTGTTGGGTCTGGGCTTGCGCGGTCAGCGCAAGACCAAAAAAGGCAGCCGCCGCGATTTCGAGCATTCGCATCGGATGATCTCCTTGGTCGGTTTCGCTACCCAACCTGCCTCGGCAGTCTGGGATGGAGCTGCAACGCGGCGTTAAGAATTTCTGTTCCCCTTGTTCTCGTTCTGTTTCGGCGGTTATTGGATGAACTGGATGTGATACGCTGTTGGGCATTCTGCCTTGGCTTCAGCTCATAGTTTTCGAGAAAAGCCAATGACTTGAGACCGAGCCGAACTGCTGGAGAGGTATCGGCAGGCAGCCTATTGCTTCACCGCTAGAAGGCTGGATCGAATGCGATGATGGGGGCGATTGTCAGCCGTGGATGCCGTACTACCAGTCATGATCCATGCAAAGGCAAGTGGTGTGCGAATGACGGAAACGTCTCATTTTATCTTATCGCCCCCGCTTTGCGGGGCGGATGCTTCGCCCGATGAGCAAGAACGGATCAAGCCAGCCATAATCATCCAATTAAGAGCACTCAAAATTCAGGGGGAATAATGCCTTACTCTGACTATCGCCCGGACCTGATGGGATCAGCGCGGCTGGAGCCGTCCGGCAGTTTCGAGGCCGGCTCGATGCAGTCGTTCACGCTGGTGTACACGGCTGGAACATTCGGCATCGATGACACCGGATCGATCAAGATCGGCTTCCGGTTTGCCACCGATTTCGGCCCCGTGCAGTTCGATGATCCCAAAGGGCCGGGCTACACGACGGTCGAAGCCTCGAACGGTGCGACGCTCGAGGCGAAATGGGAGTTCAAGCGCAACATTCGCCCCTGGAGCCGCTCGCTCTACATCGGCGTGGTCAAAGATTTCCTGCGGCCGGGCGACACCATCACGGTGCGCTTTGGCGACCGACGGTTCGGCTCGCCTGGTATTCGGCTGCAGACCTATTGCG
>QGVC01000072.1 GCA_003242645.1 Pseudomonadota bacterium | reverse complement strand
GACGTAGAACGCGAAGTCGCAGAACATGCGGTGGCGGGCGCGGCGGACTTTGTCGGCTAGCGCGTCTGCGCTGGTCGTCGTTGGCCGGGTGTTCGGCATCTCGAAGACGGCTGTGACGCCGCCAAGCACGGCAGCGCGACTTCCCGTTTCGAGGTCCTCCTTCTGCTCCAGGCCCGGCTCGCGGAAATGAACCTGCGTGTCGATGACACCCGGCAGAATGTGCAGACCGGTGCAGTCGATCACCTCGCCGCCGGCCTCGGAGGGAAGCGCACCAAGCGCAGCGATGCGACCGTTGCGGATGCCGATGTCACGTTGGCCAATTCCGTCGTGATTGACGACGGTGCCGCCCTTCAGCACCAGATCGAATGTCTCTGGCATAGCTTGTCTCTCCGTCCGCTTGCCTCGCTGCGGCGCCCCGCTTACGTACCTAGCTGCATCCGCACCCCGGCTGCCAGTGCTTCATTTTGCGGCGGGGTGCAAGGATCGGGGATGAAGCATGACGACCATCAAAGTTGCCCCGCTCAATGATCGCGGCGTGGTGCGCGTGGCAGGTGCCGACTCGGCGAAGCTGCTTCAGGGCCTCATCACCGCCGACATGGATCGACTTGAGAAGCAGTCGGCGATTTTCGGTGGCCTTTTGACGCCGCAAGGCAAAATTCTGTTCGACTTTTTCGTGGTTCGCGCGGAGGAAGGTTATCTGCTCGAAACGTGCCGGGAGAAAGCGGCCGATCTCGTCAAGCGACTGACGTTCTATAAGCTGCGCGCCAACGTCACCATCACGGACGTCTCGGAAGATCATTCGGTTGCGGCGCTGTGGGGAGGAGCCGCTCCGGAAGTCGCTCCGCCGGTTATCGTTTACCAGGATCCCCGGCTGGCGGAACTTGGCTGGCGTGCGATCGCGCCTCAGTCGTTCGACTGGTCGACTGTCGGCTCCATCGTAGCCCCGGAGACCTACCACGCCCACCGCATCGCGCATGGAGTGCCGGAAGGCGGCCGGGATTACGCGTTCGGCGATACCTTTCCACACGACGCGTTGTTCGACCAGATGGACGGAGTCAGCTTCCAGAAGGGCTGCTATGTTGGTCAGGAGGTCGTCTCGCGCGTCCAGCACCGCTCGACGGCGCGAAAGCGCGTGGTGCCTCTCGACGGTTCGGAGCCGCTGCAGCCGGGCGCCGAGGTCAAGGCGGGCGAGGCCGTCATCGGATCCGTGGGCTCGGTGGCAGGTCATCGCGGGCTTGCGCTACTTAGGATCGATCGCGTCGGCGAAGCCCTCGACAAGGGGCACCCCATTACGGCGGGCGGCGTGCCTGTGACGGTGAACCTGCCCTCTTGGGCCCGCTTCGGCATTCCCCGCGAGGATACGGCGAAGGTGTAACGTGGCAGTCCTCGAAAAAACCAGCACCGACCTTGTGCGGTGCCCATGGGCCGGGTCCGATCCGCTCTATGTCCGCTATCATGATGAAGAATGGGGGGTGCCGAAGGCCGACAGCCGCGCGCTCTTCGAAAAGCTGATCCTGGAAGGATTTCAATCCGGCCTGTCCTGGATCACCATATTGCGTAAGCGCGAGAGCTTTCGCCGCGCCTTCGATGGTTTCAACCCCGAGAAGATCGCAAGATACGGGGAGGCCGACGTGAAGCGGCTGATGGCCGATCCCGGCATCGTCCGCAACCGGTTGAAGATTGAAGCCACGATCGAAAACGCGCGCGCATTCCTGAAGCTCGCCGAAAAGCAGTCGTTCGCCTCCTTTCTTTGGGGCTTTCTGCCGGATGGCCCAATCGTGAATCGTCGCAGCAGCTTGGATCAGGTGCCAGCGACGACCGATGTCGCGGTGCGCATCTCGAAGGCGCTCAAGAAGGAAGGTTTTCGCTTCGTGGGCCCCACCACCGTTTATGCGTTCATGCAGTCGGTCGGCATGGTCAATGATCACCTGACGAGCTGTCACCGCCACGCCGCTTGCGCCGAGCTACAACGCAAATTCGTTTTGCCCAGGCGATGAGCAAACCGAGTCGAAAACCTCATGCGACGGCTCAGCCGGACGAGAGGCCACGCGCGTGGCAGCGAATGCTTTCGGGCCGCCGGCTCGATCTCCTCGATCCTTCGCCATTGGATATCGAGATCGAGGACATTGCGCATGGCCTTGCCCGCGTCGCCCGCTGGAATGGGCAGACATTGGGCGATCATGCCTTTTCGGTTGCGCAGCATTGCGTGCTCGTTGAAGAAATCACCTCGGCGCTCAATCCAGCTTGGCCACGCACGCAGCGCCTGATGGCGCTCCTCCACGATGCGCCCGAGTACGTGATCGGCGATTTGATCAGTCCGTTCAAAGCCGCTGTCGGCCTCGATTACAAGGCATTCGAGAAGAAGCTTCTGCGCGCCATCCACATGCGCTTCGGACTCCCACCGGAGGCGCCTGCCGAGGTGGTGAACGCCATCAAAGCCGCCGACCGTATTGCCGCCTATTACGAGGCCACTCGCCTTGCCGGCTTCACGCAGGAGGAGGCGGAACGCTATTTCGGTCGCCCCACAGGCCTGCCGCGTCCGTTGGCGCAACGCCTGGCTGAATTATCACCCTGGCCGACAGCAGAGGCGCAGCAACGTTACTTGGCCCGGTTCAGGGAGCTGTGGGGGCAGTCAAATTCCAATTGAATGGGTTGCTTGACTTTGACCGAGATAGGCGTCGAAGCAGGCGCAAATTGAGCGCAGGAAAACACGCCCTTTTTCTGTGACGCGGAAAACGTTGGCCGGATCTGGCTCGACGAGTCCATCCGTATCGGAAGCGAGCAGCGTTTCTGCCTCCTCGATCAATGCGGCGGCTCTGTCTGGAAACTGCTCCTGCAGCTGCTGGGCCGGAAAGCGCAGATCGCACATCAGCCGCTCGATCACCAGCCCGCGGGCACGGTCCTCCTCGGTCAAGGCTCGCCCTTTCACCGTGGCGAGCCCACCCGGCAGGACGCGTCGCTGGTAATCCGCGGTAACAGCACTGTTTTGAACGTAGCCCTGAGGCAGCCGGCCAATAGCCGAGGCTCCCAAGCCTAGCAATGCGTTAGCAGAATCCGTCGTGTAGCCTTGAAAATTGCGGTGGACAGGGCCGCGGGCCAGCCGGTCCTCCGGTCGGGCGAAGTGATCCAATCCGACCCGCACATAACCCGCCTGCGTCAAACGATTTGCTGCGCGATTTGCTTGAGCGAACCGCTCTTTCACGTCCGGCAGTGCTTCATCCGGAATTAGTCGCTGGTGGCGAAGACGCGAGGGCAGATGGGCATAGCCGAACATGGCGATGCGGTCCGGCGCGAGGGCGATCACTTCCTCGATGGTGCGCTCGAGGCTGTCGCGCGTCTGGTAGGGAAGGCCGTAGACAAGGTCGATGTTGATGCTGCTGACGCCAGCCTCGCGAAACATGTTCACGACAGTCCGGGTCGTCTCGACCGACTGTTCGCGATTGATTGCCCTTTGGACTGCTGGGTCGAAATCCTGCACGCCGATACTGACCCGGTTGAATCCTGCTGCAACGAACGCCGCGACCTGGTCGGCATCGATATGCCGCGGATCGACCTCGACAGCGATCTCTGCGTCGTCAGTTATGGGAAACCTGGTCGCGATGGCGTCGGCCAGGCGACGTATATCGTCCGGCAACAGAATGCTAGGCGAGCCTCCGCCCCAGTGCATGTGGTTCGTGCGGCAGTTCTTCGGGACTAAGTCGGCGACGGTCGAGATCTCCTCCAACAAAGCTTCCAGGTAATCGGCAACGGGATGGTATTGACGCGTCGCCTTTGTCGTGCAGCCGCAGTACCAGCACAGCTCGTTGCAGAACGGGATGTGGACGTAGATCGACAGTTCAGATCCGGTTGGAAGCTGGCGCAGCCACGTGGCATACGTCGCTGCGTCCACCGCGGGGGTGAAATGCGGGGCCGTGGGATAGCTTGTGTAGCGCGGCACCGGAGCCGCATAGCGCTGAAGAATGGCGGGATTCATGTGCCCTCGGCCAAGCGTGGAACTCGGCGCATTTCATGCCGCCGAACTTTATGATCTGCGGCCCGAAACGGATATTGACCTTGGTCAAGACTTGCACCCGGCGGACTGTCGCAGGTCTTAAGGCGAGAAGGTCCCTCCTTGCAGCTCGTACTAACGCGAAGGCGCGCCGGAATGGCCACTCCCGCTCGCGGCCAACCTGCATTAGGTTTAATGCGAATCAGGAACATTCCATTGCGAACCGACCTCTTCGATTTCGAGCTACCCGAGGACCGGATAGCGCTCTACCCGCTGCCGGAGCGGGATGCTGCGCGCCTACTTGTGGTCCAGCCGAATGGGGAGCCCGAATTCGCCGATCGAACCGTCGCAGAGCTGCCCGAGCTGCTGCGCCCCGGCGATATGCTCGTCTTCAATGACACGCGCGTCATTCCGGCGGCGCTCAAAGGCACACGCATCCGCGGCGACTCGGAGGCGCAGGTCGAGTTCAACCTGCATAAGCGTGTCGACGAGAATCGCTGGCGCGCGTTCGCCCGCCCGGCCAAACGGCTTGAGGTCGGCGATCTCGTCCGCTTCGGCAACGAGGGCAGGGTCTGCCTTCTTGGCAACCTCGATGCGACCGTGACAGCAAAAGGGGAGGGTGGCGAGGTGGAGCTGACCTTCACGCTGCACAGCGCCTACCTCGACGAGGCCATCGACATGCTCGGAGATGCGCCGCTGCCGCCCTATATCGCCGGCCGGCGCCCCGCCACCGAGGACGATCGCACCGCCTATCAGACCATTTTCGCAAGAAAGGAAGGGGCCGTCGCTGCCCCGACCGCTGGCTTGCATTTCACCGAGCGCCTTCTGAAGCAGCTTACGGAGCGCGGCATTGGGCATACGTTCGTGACGCTGCACGTGGGCGCAGGCACGTTTCTGCCGGTGAAGACCGAGGATACCAACGACCACAAGATGCATAGTGAGTGGGGCGAAATCAGCGCGGAGACGGCAGCCCGGCTGAATGAGGTACGTCGCGAGGGGGGCCGCATCGTCGCAGTTGGCAGCACGGCGACGCGCCTCCTCGAGACGGCGGCAAGCGAAACCGGTGAGATACAACCTTATGCAGGCGAGACGGCGCTATTCATCACCCCGGGCTATCGGTTCCGGGCAATAGACCTGATGATGACGAACTTCCATCTCCCGCGATCGACATTGTTCATGCTGGTGTCGGCCTTCTCCGGCCTCGACCGCATGAAGCGCGCCTATGCTCACGCGATCGCTGCGGGCTATCGCTTCTACTCCTACGGCGACGCGTGCCTGCTCTATCCGGCAGTGGACGGGCAATGACGCGCAGCTTCGGGTTTCGCCTGATTGCGCAGGATGCGGGCGCGCGCCTTGGCGAGATCACGACGCCGCGTGGCATGATCCGGACGCCGGCTTTCATGCCGGTCGGCACGGCGGCGAGCGTGAAGGCGCTCTATCCTGAGCAGGTGCGCCAGGCAGGCGCGGACATCATTCTCGCCAACACCTATCACCTGATGCTGCGCCCGACCGCGGAGCGCATCGCGCGGCTTGGCGGCCTCCACGAGTTCATGCGCTGGCCGGGACCGATTCTGACCGATTCCGGCGGCTTTCAGATCATGTCGCTCGCCGGGTTGCGGAAGGTCTCGGAGGAGGGGGTCGCGTTCCGGTCCCATGTGGACGGAGCGCACCATATGCTGACCCCGGAGCGGGCCATCGAAATCCAATGCCTGCTCGGCAGCGATATTCAGATGCAGCTCGACGAGTGCATCGCGTTCCCGGCTCCGCCCGAGGAGGCGCGCCGGGCCATGGAGCTGTCGCTGCGCTGGGCGGTGCGCTGTCAGCGGGCCTTCGCAGAAAAGAGCGCGCCAGGGCAGGCGCTGTTCGGGATCGTGCAGGGCGGCGTGTACCCGGATCTGCGCCGCCGCTCTGCGGAGGAGCTGGCGGCAATGGACCTGCCTGGGTATGCGGTCGGCGGCCTTGCGGTGGGCGAGGGGCAGGCCGTGATGCTGGAGACACTCGAGCATACGGTGCGGTATCTCCCCGCTGAAAAGCCCCGCTACCTCATGGGAGTTGGCACCCCCGCAGACCTCATCGAGGCCGTAGCGCGCGGCATCGACATGTTCGATTGCGTGATGCCGACACGCTCCGGCCGGCATGGGCAGGCGTTCACATGGTCCGGTCGCGTAAACTTGCGCAACGCACGCCATGCGGAGGATCCGCGGCCGCTCGATGAGAGGAGTATGTGTCCCGCGGCGCGCGAGTATTCCCGGGCCTATCTCCATCACCTCGTCAAGGCGGGCGAGCTGCTCGGCTCGATGTTGCTCACCTGGGCCAATGTCTGGTTCTACCAGGAGCTGATGCAGGCCATGCGCACGGCCATCGCCGAGGGCCGTTTTGCTCAGTTTGCAGCCGAGCATCGCGAGAGGTTGGCACGCCTCGAAACGGAAAACGAGTAGTCAAATCAAGGACAGAGCTACTGGCGCGTTCGCTGCGGCCTGATATGGTCGCGCGAGCCGTGAGCAGAGAAGGGAGCCGATAGCGTCATGTCGAAGCCGGACAACGGTACGCCAAAAGAGAAGGGGCTGCTGCAGGGCCTGCAGAACTACGGCGATCGCGACTTCTCGATCTACATGCGGCGCGCGTTCATGAAGTCGATGGGCTACTCGGCGGACGAGCTCTCGCGGCCCGTTATCGGCATCGCGGCGACGGTGAGCCAATTCAACCCGTGCCACCGCCATTTTCCGGAGCTGATCGAAGCTGTGCGGCGCGGCGTGACAGCGGCCGGAGGCCTGGCGCTGACGTTTCCAACGATCTCCCTTCACGAGTCGACCCTCTCGCCCAACTCGATGAAATTCCGCAATCTCATGGCCATGGACACGGAGGAGATGATCCGTGCCCAGCCCATGGATGCGGTGGTGCTGATAGGCGGCTGCGATAAGACCGTCCCGGCCCAGCTCATGGGCGCGGCGAGCGCGGGCAAGCCGGCGATCCAGCTTATCGGCGGGCCGCAGATGACATCACGCTATGGCGACCACCGGGTCGGAGCCTGCACCGACTGCCGCAAGTTCTGGAGCAAGTTTCGCGCCGGTGAAATCGGAAAGGCCGAGATCGAGGCCGTCGAGAGCCGCCTCGTTACGACCGCCGGCACCTGCGCTGTGATGGGGACGGCGTCGACCATGGCGGCCATCGCAGAGGCTCTTGGGATGACGTTGCCCGGCACGGCGGCCATTCCCGCGGTGCACGCCGACCGGCTGCGGGCGGCGGAGGCCACTGGCGTGGAGGCCGTGCGTCTTGCCCGTTCAGGGCTGACACCGGACAAGATCATCACGGCGAAGTCCATCGAGAATGCCGCCCGTGTCCTGCTGGCCCTCGGCGGCTCGACGAACGGGGTCATTCATCTAGCGGCCATTGCGGGGCGGCTCGGCATCTCCCTCGATCTGCGCCGGTTCAACGAGCTCTCCGACACGACGCCAGTGCTCGTCGCCGTCAAGCCGGTTGGAAATGAGTTCTACATGGAGGACTTCTTTGCTGCCGGCGGCATCGGCGCCGTGCTGCGGGAGTTGAAGCCGCTGCTCCATCTCGATTGTCTGACGGTGACAGGGCAGACGCTCGGGGAGCGGCTGGCGGCAGAGGAGGGCGCTTACGTCGACCGGCGGGTGATCCGGCCTGCGAGCGATCCGCTGGAGCCGCAAGGCGGGCTCGTGGCGCTCTTCGGCTCGCTGGCACCCGATGGCGCGATCCTCAAGCGTTCGGCGGCATCGCCGGAGCTGTTCGAGGTCGAGAGCCGGGCCGTCGTCTTCAGCTCCTTGGAGGACATGGCCCAGCGCATTGACGATCCCGACCTCGATGTGCGTCCCGACGATATCCTCGTGTTGCAGAACGCAGGCCCGCGCTCGCCATACGGCATGCCCGAGGCGGGCTTCCTGCCGATCCCCAAGAAGCTGCTGGCGCAGGGCGTCAAGGACATGGTGCGCATCTCGGACGCCCGCATGTCGGGCACGGCCTATGGCACCATCGTGCTCCACGTCGCGCCAGAGGCAGCGGCGGGCGGGCCGCTGGGACTCGTTCGCACGGGGGACCGTATCAGACTGAGCGTGAAGGAGCGCCGCCTGGACCTCCTCGTTTCCGAAGAGGAGCTTGCCCGCCGTCGCGCCGAGAAGGCGACACAAACGCAAGAGCTACCGGCGCGGGGCTACGACAGGCTGTTCCGCGAATGCGTTCTGCAGGCTCCGCAAGGCTGCGATTTCGATTTCCTCACGGCGCAGGGGCGGGCCGGAACAAGAACGAATTAGGTGCGGCAGCACTCTGCCGCACCTCGCGTCTTCGGCGCGAAATACCGCGCGTTCAGGAACGGCGAGAACTGCTCACCGGCCACGATCGGCGCCGGGGCAGAGCTCGTAGGCGCGCGCGAAAGCTTCGTTGCTCGAGGGGAACTCGCCGATGATGGTACCGCCTGGGGCGTGGGCGTTCATGTAGCTCTCGGTCATCGAGCGCTCGAACCCATCCAGCACCTGGAGCGCCGTATACTCGACAGCATCTTCGGCAACGTACCGGATCAACATCGTCTTCGTGCCACCGTAGCTCGCCATCAGCACGCGGCAGAGCGCGGGCTCCTGTGCGGGCCGCGGAGCGGTGCGCACGGCTGGGATCGGCGGTGGCGGAACGATGTCTGCGGCGCGAGCCTGGACCGTGACCGACCAGTCTGGCACATCCTGCTCGAGTGATCTCGCGCGCTTGGCTTGGCTTACGGCGGCGATCTGCTGATCAGTGCAGTAGATGCTTCGAAATCGCTCTGCGATCGACTCTATGGAGCGCCAGTACTTTTTGTCTGCAGCCCACTTGCCCGCGAGGTCCTGGAACGTGACCGGGCGCCTTCTCGACAAAGGCACTGTCCAGGCAAGGATGTTGGCCTGAGCGACACGCGTGCGCGGCGCCGTTGGCTCGGCCACGGGTTCGCCGGAATAGACAACGAGGTGCTCGAGCTGGGCCCGCACACCTGTCGGTACATCGGGGAAGCTATCCCCTGGCACGCCGCCTCCCGTGGCACCGATGCCGGCGAAGTTGTTCTGGCGCGGATGGACGTCGCCCCGCTTTCCGTTCCCGCGGCGAAAGGTGAGATAGTTGGTTTCGATGAGCATTTGGAAAAAGGCGTAGTCCCAACGGACCCGCAACTGCTCACCGAAATGCTGATACCAATGCGCGATGTCGTTGAAGCGCGGATCGAGATTGGTGTTCCGGGCTTTGAGGAACGCCATTAGCCGTTCCGGCGTCACACAGGCCGGAACAGGATTATCGGGGCTCGTACGAATAGGTGGGGCTGCAGCGAGAGTAGGCTTCGAAGTCCAGACCCAACTCGCAATGACGCAGGCAGCGAAGAGCACGGCACAGCGACCGCGCTCACGAAGGCTGATGAGGCTCATCAGCCCTCCGGACACAGCTCGAACGCCCGGTCGAGCGCGCTCAGCTGGTTGGGGAACTCGCCTATGGGCTCACCCCCTTTGGCATAAGCAGCGATGAAGGCCTCGGTCTCACGCTTTTCCGAGCCTTCGTTCACGTCGAGCACCGTGTAATTGATGAAGCCATCGTCCTCGGCCTTGATAATGATGGCTTTCTGGCCGCCATAGCTCGCGGTCCACACGCGGCATTTCTGCTCTCCGGCAGGCTTTGCTGCCGCAGCCGCAGCCGCCGCAGCAGCGGCAGATCCCGCGGAGACAGTCTGAACCTTTGCCGATTGATCAGCAACCGGAGGGCCTCCTTGCCAAGCGTCTGAGATGGCTGTCTTCCTGCTCGGGGACTTGCCGACTGAAGAAGCTCCCGTAACCGTAGCGGCTTGGCTCACGATCGACGAAGCTCCGAGGCTGGAGCGCGGCGCATCTTGGGCACGGCCTTCCTCCAGAGCGCGGCGGGCCAGCTCGGTGCCGGACACTTTCGAACTCGGGGCAGAGGCGACAGTCGAACGCCCACGGCGCGCCTCAGCGACAAGCTCCGGCCGCGGATCAGGCCGATTGCACGCGGTTTCAAAGAAAGCTTCTGCGATGCCCTGGAGCTTGCTTGCGTACCTGCGGTCGTTGGGCGCCCATTTCCGGGACAAATCGGTGAACGTCACCGGCCGCTTGAGAGTCTTGTGCCAGTCGTTGAGGATCCCCCATTCCTGCACCTTGCGCGTGCGATCGGCTACCGGGTCGACAATGCGATCCCCGGCATAAAGCAGCAGGTGCTGCATGTGCGCCTTCACGCCGGTCGCGATGTCCGGGAAATGCTCGCCATGCTGGCCGCGCCCCGTCGCGCCGAGACCCGCAAAATTGTTCTGCGATGGACGTACGATCCCCGGCTGCCCGTTGCCGCGGGAGAAGGAAAGATAACCGGTCTCAAGCAGCATCTGGAAAAAGGCGTAGTCCCAACGAACGCCCAGTTCCTCGCCGTAGCGCATATACTCCGTGGCCACACTGTCGAAACGTGGGTCCACAGAAGGATTGCGTTCCTTGACAAACGCCATCAGCCGTCCCGGCGTGACGCACGCGGCAACCTGATTTGTGGGACTGGACTTGATCGCGGGAAGGCTCTGTGCCCAGGCAGGCAAGGCCGTCAGCGTCAATACTAAGAACGAGGCAGCGGCTTGGCACTTCATGGGATCAAGCAACTCCGAACGCGTCAAAAGGCGCCCGCACCTGGGCACCTGCCGTCTCCACACCTATTACGACGTTCAACCTTAAGGGCCGGTTGACGCCCGATCCTATTTGACACTTCGTAAGATGACGAACTTTCGGGCGCAAGTTTGGGCAGTCCACGGTCGAAATGTGGCTGCTGCATTCAATTCGGCGCTAGAAAGCTAGAATCCCGGCCTGCGGCGCTCAATTTCGATGCCCACGCTCTCGCAAGAGGGGAGTACGTCCGGTTTCTCAACGCGCACGCGAGCCATTACAACTCGCCGGTCCGAAAGGCAGGCCGCAGCAATTCGCTCAGCAAGCGTCTCGATGAGATTGAAGTGGCCGCTGGCAACGGAGTCCTTTATGGCCCGTATGGCGAGGTCATAGTCGTAGACGCTGGAGATGTCGTCCGAGGTACCGTCGTAATCGTCCCGCACCTCGAGCTCCAAGGATACGACGACACGCTGCTCGTAACGATGCTCGTGCTCGTAGACGCCGACGCTGCCGATTAACTCGAGATTGCGCACGAAGACCCGCCGGCTGCCCGCGGGGGGCCGGAGCTCTTCTGTTTCTCCCAGGGCCTCGTCGCTCCAGGGGTCCACTTGCGCCAGGGCTCCTTCACGTGTGCCCGAAATCTATTGCCACGTCAGGTGTTGGCCGTTGTCGAGACCGATCATCTGGCCAGTCATCGATGGAGCGTCAAGGATGTAGCGGACGGCCGCGGCAATCTCGTCCGTGCTCGTCGGCCTCTTGAGCAGGGTTTCCTGCCACTCCGCCTCGAAGTCCTCGGGCTTCTGGTAAACGCTCGGCAGCACTGGGCCCGGGGCAATGGCATTGACCCGCACGCGGGGAGCAAGCGCCTGCGCCATCATCTTCGTGGCCGTCCAGAGGGCCGTCTTGGACAGCGTGTAGGAGAAGAACTCCGGGGTGGGCCGCCAGGCCCGCTGGTCGACGATGTTGATCACGTTGCCTTGCGCCCCGTCCGGGATATGCCTCGCCAGATCCCGTGCGAGGAACACCGGCGCCCTGAGATTGACGTCCAGGTGCGTGGACCAGCTCTCCGGCGTCAGAGACGAGAGACTGTCGCACTGAAATTCGGAGGCATTATTGACGAGCAATGCGGGCGGCCCGAGCACTTCGCAGCAGCGGGGCACGAGTGAGACCACGTCCTCCATTCGCATGAGATCGGCGCGAAGGGCAGCAGCACCTCCGGAAATCTTTCGAAGCTCAGCGGCGAGAAGCTCGGCTTCCTTGGCGGAGTGCCGGTAATGGATCGCGACCTGCCAGCCGGAGGCGGCAAGATCGCGGGCGATGGCCGCTCCGATTCGACGCGAAGCCCCAGTGACGAGAGCGATGCGAGCATCCTTCCGGGTCATGCAGCCGCCCCTGTTCGTTGCCGGTTCGTGAATGGGAGTGATCGATTACGCCTCGCATCATAGGTATAGGCAAGTCGAATCCTCCCTCTCTGCCTAATTTTTGGATCTGCTGCCAAAGCAATTCGCAATGGCCGTACCTGGAAACGCATATCGATTAGGCAGAGAAATGTGCATGTTGATCGAGAAATAATCGTCGTTGCTGAAGTGAAACAGTTCCCATTCGCGTTGAAGACAGTCTAGCAATCGTCATTGCGCAGCTTTCTTCACTTCGCTCTACTTCCCTCAGAAGCACAAGCTTCTTTTCTCGGGGTGACGACTTCCTGCGGATGCGCAGGCGTCGGGAGCTGGGGGGCATGATCATGATGCTTGAAATGGACAGGGCAGGTCGCGTGATTTGGGCTGCAGCGACCGGCCTTGCGTTGATTGCAGCGTCGCCTGCATTAGCGGACGGCAGCTTCGATGGCAGCCTGAAAGACGAAGTGAGCCCGCCGGGCCGCTCGTTCGAGTGGTCGTTCAATATCGGCGCAACGAGCGACTATATTTTTCGCGGCATTTCGCAGCGGGACGAGAAGCCTGCTCTCCAGGGCGGCGTGGATATCTCCTATGGTATCTTCTATGCCGGCGTCTGGAGTTCGATGATCGAGTTCGGTGAACCGCTCGACGCGGACGTTGAGTTGGATTTCTATGCCGGGATCAAGCCGGAGTGGCGGGGCATAAGC
>QGVC01000425.1 GCA_003242645.1 Pseudomonadota bacterium | reverse complement strand
GCAAATCCCCCCAGATAAAAGTTCCGAAAAAAATGCGCCCCTTTAGTGGGATTGGCCCCGAGTCACGTTGCATCGAGATTGGGCGCGCCTTTTTTCACGTAATGCGCAACGGTTGCGCCACCCGGCCCACCACCGACGATCACGACCTTCGCCGCGCCCTGGGCAATCGCAAAGCGGCCGAATGCCGACGTGCTCAGCCCGATCAAGCCAGCACCTCCGGCAGCTTTTCCGAAATCACGGCGAGTCAGTTTCCTCATCTGTCCACTCCATCTCCTCAGCGTTCTGGCCGTTTCTTGTCATTTCGAGGTGCGGCTTCGCCTTACGACGCCCCCGAATTCGGCGCGAAACCGGCTTGTTCCAATAATTTCCCTAACAAACCCCAAAAGAAGTCCGGTCCAGGGTAACCAACGATACGCCCGACCTCTACACCATCTCGCACGAGAATGAACGTGGGTGAATAGATAATATTGCCGAATTTTTTCACTTCGGGGTCGTCACGCTCGCGGCGCTCCAGCGGCGCAAATCGGCCTTCCTCGCTGGCCGCGTAGGCTTTCCCAACCTCCTCCTCCCAGCGTGCGCAATAGGGGCAGCCCGGATCGGCTACCAAGATAAGTTTGACGTTTGGGCGTTTCGAATCAGAAACAGTTGCCGCAACAGGCGCCGAAATCAGCAACAGATTGCACAAGATCAGCACCACGCCGAGCAAGGATTTTCCGAACTTTGACCATTTGCGATCGAGCCGCCCATCCTGTGCAAGTATTTGCATGTGGCAATATCCCGGATTTGCTGGCGAACATTCTCGTATGTTAATATTGTGCGAACAAGCCAGTGAGCACAGATGCAGCGCGCTGCGGCCTCGCCATGATTGCGCGATGAGAGGCCGGGATAAGATATTCTCGCGAATTCACGGAGGTTTCTGGAATGGCGGTGCGGAAAGAGAGAGAAATGAAGGAAAGGTTTTTTTCTGAGGCCATCAGCCGGCGCGAAGCGCTGGCGGGGATTGTGGCTGTCGGCACGGCAACCGCTCTCATGCTTTCCCACCAACCTGCCCTGGCGGCCACCGATAACGGCTGGCAAGAAGCCCTCAAGAAGATCGTCGGGGATCAGACGCCAGTCGAGAGCGGGTTGACGCTCCAACTGCCGGAGATCGCGGAGAACGGAAATACGGTGCCCTTCTCCATCTCCGTCGACAGCCCCATGACCGAGGACGATTACGTGAAGGCGGTTCACGTTCTCTCGACCGGCAATCCGCAGCCCTACATCGCAACCTTCCACTTCACGCCGGACTCCGGCAAGGCAGCCGTTTCAAGCCGCATGCGCCTCGCCGCTACGCAGGACGTCGTCAGCGTCGCAGAGCTCAGCAACGGGAAATTCTTGATCGCGAGGAAAGAGGTGAAGGTCACCATCGGCGGTTGCGGCGGCTAGTCGTCTGTCCGCAGGTCTCAAGCCAAGGGATTCGGAAAGGAAGAAGAGAGATGTCGACCAAGCCGCGCGTCAGGGTTCCCTCGACTGCCAAGGTGGGTGAAGTCATCGAGATCAAGACGCTGATCTCGCACGTCATGGAAACCGGCCAACGCAAGGATCAGGCCGGCAACACCATCCCGCGCAACATCATCAACACCTTCACCGCCACCTTCAACGGCAAGGAGGTGTTCAAGGTGGACTTGCAGCCGGGCATCTCGGCCAACCCCTATATTGCCTTCTACATGCGCGTGCCGGGCCCCGGGGAGCTCGAGCTGACCTGGCTCGACGATTCCGGAAACAAGGTCACCGAGAAGGTGCCGATCAACGTTTCGTGACCTCTCCCGGTCGCTGATTCGGATACGGCCGCCGCGACAGCGCGGCGGCTTTTCGCTGTCTGCGCCCCGGAAATCCCGGACGCGAACAGAGGGTGCGAGCGGCCGCTATCCGCGCTTCCGCACACCCTGGCAGCCGTTGCATGCCATCGACAATCCCGGCATGTTGGGCCAGAACACGGGCTCGATCCCAGCCAAGAACTTCCCGGAGGACATCGCCATGGCCGAAACCGGCGCCGACTCACCCAAGCTGCCGAAAAGCCTCGGTGAGCACACCGTCGCACAAGAGCGGCTTGACGTCATTCTTCCTTTCGTCGAGGCGCTTTCGGAAACGGCCGTGAAGGTGGGCGACACGCTGCCGCTCGACGCAGACGCCTCCGACATCATCCGTGTGCTGGAAAGCGAGGGGAAATAAGGCCATGGACCTCAAGACGATTTCCGCGATCGACCTCGCCGAGGCCATTCGCTCCAAGAAGATCTCCAGCACCGAGGCCGTCAGCTCCGCACTGGAGCGGTTGAAGGGGGTGCACGAGGCGTTCAACGCTGTCGTCTCGACCGACGCCGAGGAGGCCCTCGCCGCTGCGAAGGAAGTGGACGCCGCCGTTGCCGCCGGCCAGCAGCTGGGGCCCCTCGCTGGCGTGCCGCTCGCGCACAAGGACATGTTCGACCGCGCGGGCAAGATCCCGAGCTGGGGCGCCCGCATCCGCCGCGAAAAGCCCTGCACCGAGGATGCCACGCCGATTGCGCGCCTGAAGGCTGCCGGCAGCATTCAGATCGCGGCGTTGCATATGACCGAGTTCGCGTTCGGCCCCACGGGACACAATTACGTCATCGGCCATGCCCGCAACCCGTATGATCCGACGCGCATCCCGGGCGGCTCCTCCAGCGGCTCGGCGATCTGTGTGGCGACGGGCGTCGTGCCGGCCGCGCTCGGCTCCGACACGGCGGGCTCGCTACGGCTTCCGGCTGCAGCCTGCAACGTCACCTCGCTCAAGGGAACCTGGACGCGCGTGACGCGGGCCGGCGCCATGCCGCTGTCGCCGTCGCTCGACTGCATAGGGCCCATAGCGCGCGACGTGCGCGATCTCGCGCTTCTCTTCGGCCTCATCGCCGGCCATGATCCGCGCGACGGCTTCAGCTCGCGCCGGCCGGTGCCGGACTACCTCAGCCTCATCGAGCAGCCGATCGACGGCATCAGGATCGGCGTCGACGAGCGGCTGATCGGCGAGGCGCACCCGGAAGTTCAGCAGCGACTCGAGACCAGCCTGAAAATCT
>QGVC01000424.1 GCA_003242645.1 Pseudomonadota bacterium | reverse complement strand
CGTCACGCTTTCGATCAGGCGGATGTCGCGGTTCTGGATGGCCTTGGCGATAGCGGCGTAAACGTCTTTTTCGTAGCGAATTTCCATGTCGTCCTCCGGTTCGTCTTTGTTGGGGGCCCATCCCCCAACTCATGATTAGATTATAGATTAATCCCCGAGAGGAGTCAACTCTTTTGTGGAGCGAAAGCGCAGGTAGGCCAGCGCCTTCCGGGCTTCCCACTCGGCTGGGCTTTGCCCCTCCCCCTGGTCAGGCATCCGGGAGGTAGCGTTCCCCGCGGAGGGTGGCGGCGACCGCCTCCGCACCCCCGTCTTGCGGCCCGATCAGACGCGCCGCGGCTTCGTAGGCATCTTCCAGAAATTTGTAGACCTTCCCCACCCTCCTGGGCTCGCCCAGGTCCGCATCCCACAGAGTCCATCCAACTTGTTCCGCCCAAAGGGAGTCCGGTCGGGAGACAAAATAGGGGCGGACAGCGAAGCGGGAGAAGGGGCCGAAAGTTTGAGCAGGAGGGGAGAGGGGAGTCGACCCCTCCGGCAGCAGCAACAGTTTGATATTGTCAGTCATTGCTGGTCTTCTCCCGGGGCACTAGCCAGCAGACGCGCACGCCGCGAGCGTCGACATAGAAGATTTCGTCCGACTCAACGCAGCGCTCCCGATTCACACCGCGCTCGGCGATGCTTGCTGGCAGGCCGTGCGCTGATAGCTGAAGGTAACGGCCAACAGAGCTAAGCGAGGCGCCAATGATGTCGGCCCCCTGCGCCTCCAGCTCGTCCGCGAGTTGAGCCATCTGGTGCAGCATGTTGGCAGTGGACTTGGCGTCAGTCATTGCTGTTCTCCTTCGCCAGTGCTTCGTCGATGGCAGCATCCAACCAGGAGCCTGACTTCAGCCCCCTCCCGTAGTCGCCCCGACAATAGAAAATGACTCGCTCTGCACCGCTGCATGGATCACGCAGCCACCGATACCGCGCCGCATCCTTCGCCAGCTCTGTTCGCTCATCAGCCGTTTGACCGTTGATGTCTCGCGGAAACTGTGTATCGAACCACTGGCCGATCTCATAGCTCGGCAGCACGAACAGCTCGCGACCGTCTGCAAGGCTTATGCGACCAGGGCGCATGCCGTGCCCGCTACAACTCGCTACTGTGGCAATGCCCGCAGTGTTTAGCGCGTGCACTAAGTCGGCGATGTCGTCATCAACTTCGAAGGTTTTCCCGTTAAAAGTCATGACCGTCATTTCACGATCACTCATCGCTACGGCCCTCCGCAATACGCGCCTTGAAGTTGAACAGCTGCTCGGCCAGCGCGTCACGTTCGGCGAGCAACTCGCGGATGGTGTCAGGGTCGCAGGCGGCGATTAGATGGGCGTCCCCGGACGGACGATCATGCAGGCTACAAATAATCGTGTCATCGATGGTGGCGACAGAATAATAGCCCATGTCTGACAAAACCGAGGTAATCCCGACAACATGCCACGGTCCTGGCGTCGGCCCCATCTCCAGCGCTTTGCGGATGTTCGCGTAGCGGTCATTGCTCATGGTCTTTCTCCTGGTCGTATAGTAGAACGCTCTGTGCCACGCCTCGTGCATAGTCAATACCAAACCCCCTGTCCTTCGCTGACTTGATCAGATACAACGCCTCCGCCAGCCGCTCGGCGCGGGCTTTGTACTCGTCGCAGTGTTGACAGAACCGCCGCGACTCGACGGTGTCGAGCGCTGAGGTCTTTTGTCCCGATAGCCAGCTCTTGCGCCGCTTCAGCGGCTCAATCCAGTCAGGCTGCTTATAAGCAACCCTACAAAGCAGATAGTCGAGCCGGTTAGAGCTACCAACAGGTGTGCCGCAAATCTCGCGCCCAAGCTCAAACAGCCATCGGCAAATATCGGAGATCAAGTCGTGGTTAGTTGGCGACACGCGTCGAGCTCGCCATTCGACGAGCTGGGAAGTGACGCGGAGCCACTGAGTTTCCGCTACAAACTCGGGAAAGTCCGGTAGATAAGCCCGGTCGTCCGCAGCCTCTTCGAACGCTCGGGCTACTGCGTGGAGAATATCCCCCGCCGCGTAGCCATGATGCCACTCGCTCATGACTCCCTCCCCGATCCATCCAATATGCCCGCCCGGTACTCGGCATACGAAATCTCGCCTTCCGCGTACTGCCAATCGAGCACGCGCAGCTCGAACTCCCGCGTGCCGATGTCAGCTTCTCGGCACTCCACGATCTCGCCTGGCCGAGTGATGGTCTCGGCCGTCCCGAGCGGAGGAAAGCCCATGCGGAGCACGCGTGAGCCCGGCTCGCCGATCACTTCATATCCGGAATATGACCGGACCCGGCCGTAGCGCACCGTTTCGTAACTGTTGTCGCGAATCGCCATGGTCTCCTCCTTACTCAACAATCCACGCCCACTCAGGATCGTACTCGACGATCGATTCGGCACACGATCGCTCACACCTTATGCGGATCGCGCCGTTATGTGGGTAGCGGCCGACGTTGCCCGCGGCCTTGTGCGAGGCGCGGTACTGCTCGGGCATGTACTCGACGAGTACTGTCTGCTCTATCGGGCCGGTCCAGGCGCAGCGCTCGCCGGTCCACTCGCCACACTCGCAATGGCTGACGCGGGGTTTACGCTTCCGAGTCATAAACCATGTCCTCCAGCGCGGTCACCAGCCCGTCGAAATCCTCGTCCGGGCCAAGCAGGTCGGCTAGATTCATCACGATGTCCGGATCAACCCCGTAGTCCTCGGCGAGGTGAAGGAGGTAATCCTCTCGATCATAGTACCCGATAGTTTGGTAGATGTCTTTGCTCATGCTTATTTCCTCCGGCCGAAGTAGTAGGGACCCACGCGGACGCGGCCATCGTCCAGCTGGACAATCTTGCTGTAATAGTCGCCACCTATGCGCACCCACGAGTTCTTAGCGGGGCTGTACTCGGTGGCCTCGTGACGGACCTGGACCTCGATGCGGCAGCTCAGGTCTTGCAGCTTGACCCGGTACTTGCGCTCGTGGATGATCACCTCGGGGCTATCGTCGCGCCGAAAACGCTGCAGCACGGTCTTGTGGTAGTGACCGAAACGATCCCGCTCCCA
>QGVC01000423.1 GCA_003242645.1 Pseudomonadota bacterium | reverse complement strand
TACGTGGCGATCAGGCTACTCACATCTCCGAACTCCTCCAACTCGTCGACGGGGGTGTAAAGAACGCCGTGGCGAAGGACGTTGCTGTTTACACGTCGGGCGAGTAACTCGTGTTTGCGGTTGGCTACCTCAAGGCTGTCAAGAAGATCCCATAAAGGCGGGTTGTGGCCGGGCAGCGAGGTACAAAAAGGCATCGTATCGAAGGGTATGCAGCCGTACTTGAGGTGCAGGCCCGAGAGAGCGCTACAGCTATCGCTTGAATATTGCTGCTTAAGTATTTCGTTTCGCATGCGCAGCATGAGGTATCGCAGGACGTTATGACCTGGTGCCTGCGATTTCACGATGTCGCGCGCAATGTCCAACGCGGGGATGATTTGAGGGGTGTTGACCTCCGCGATGAACGCCGCCCGTAGTCTCTCGTAATCCCCGGCCGGCATTTCGATAAGCTGAAGAAGTCCTCCGCAGCTCGCCGTCAACCACCGCATTACATGCTGGTACTCCGGGGAGTGTCGGTGGACCTTGCTATCGAGGCCGAGGAGGCGCGCGAAGTTTTTGAGTTCACAAGGTCTGATCGACACCTGCCAGTCGGTGATGATCGTGATTGGCATCTTTGTGCCGAAGACCTCAATCTCGTCACGCCAGAGCGTTAACGTCGCCGGGTACTTGTCGTCAATGTCGATGTCTGTAAAGGCTATGACTCGATCGAACTTGCTTACCTTATTGATCGCGGGATAGAAGGTGACCTCATAGTAGATACATCCATTCGCGAAGAAGGGACGTACGTTGTGTATGTAGTATCGCCTACTGATACTGCTGCCCGGCAGAGTCGATCGGCGCGCGCGTATTCTCGACGCAATTTTCTCGTAGTATTCCGCTAGGGAGCCGTCCAAATCGACCGGGAAGTCCTCGAGATTGGACAAGACGGTCAATCCGCAGCTGTCTCTCAGAAGACTGCGGATGCGGTGAAGGTACTCGTAGTACTTAAGCATTAGACGCTCTGATGCGTCTCCGTCGAGAGTGTAGTGGGACACACTTTGCTTCAGCAGTTTGTGGAATTTGCCCAGAAAGTTGTATGCCGCTTGGCTGTGGACGAAGGGCAACGCTGCCTTTATCGCTGCGTAGTCGAAGGTAGAGTGAGGAGAGCCGGTATGGAGAAGGACCGCCACTCCTTCGACAAGGTTGCGAAGCTGGGCAAGTATGTTTTGCGATAAGAGCGCCCTTTGCGTGGCAAGCGACGCGATGTTTTTCGAAATCGCGTCACTGGCGCTCAGAATTTGTTCACGTGCGGTGCCCATCGGCGCTCTCGTCTTGCCTCACAGGCTGTAGATGTTGAGTGAGTCTCTTGACAAGCCTCTGTTCGAGGCGAACCGGAGTGCTTCGCCGCTCCGATCCTGTTCAGGGAGAAGGCCTGTCGCAGGCGGGTATTAGGCTCGGGGAAGTGCCGAATCGGCAATGATTTGCGTCATATTTTGGGGTGGAACCAGAGGGGAGACCGCGCTTGGTGCCGCGTGGGACCGGTGAGGATACCGCGCTTGCAAAAGCTTCGCGCCGCGTAGAGTTCCTCAAGTGTCTTTCAAGCAGCGCGAACTCCGTTGGAGGACGGAGCCGCTTCGAGAAGGTTTGGGGGCGTTGTGAAACTCGGACGAGCTCCCTCACACGAGCGCTTCCTGCAACTGAAAGACCTGCAGCTTTGCCGAGCGTATCCCAGTCACGATCGGTGGCGTGGTCGCGGTTGTAATGACTGCCGACTTTCTTCGCGAGCTTGAGCCGTTGTCTGTCGTAGTACGGGAAGGCGCTTGCAATGTCGTAAAGGGGCGCGAGGCGGACCTGCCCGGGACCGAAGAGCAATGAGTAGTTCTTCGCGTGCGCATCCGTGCCGCCGAGGAGGTAGTTGAACGCGATCGCATTGAAGAACGTCGCGCAATCCTCCTGGGGTACAGAAGACACATCGGTGAGCAGCCCGAGAATCTCTCGCGGCCCCGGTCCGCCTATGTTCTGATACTTGCGCTCCGGACGCACTGCTAGCGCCTGGCAGAAGTCCTCGGCGTGCACGCGCACGAACTCGCCACTGGCAAGCACCCGATCGAAACGCTCGGTGACGAACGCGACCTCACTCGCGAAGCGGATCACGGCGGATCTCGCCAAGGGTAGCCCGACCTCATGCGCGAGGCGAGACAGAAGTGCTCATTCTCGGCGAACCCCGCGAGTTCCCGGAGCGGAGGTTTCAGGATGTGCGTGGTCGGGGTGCGCCCGGCCGGAATGCCCCATCGCTCCCCTTGCCGGTGTAAGGTCAGCTTCGGCTGCGCACCCGCCAGAGAGAAGTAGCTGACGTCGCCGGGTCGTGACCACCCGGTGCGATCGACCTTTGAGCTCACTCAGGCGCTGTGCGATCTGATCCTCGTCGCCACTGTACGACGGGCTCGTGTTGGACGCTGAGCGCATCGAGGCGCTCCGGCGGCACGATCTGCGCGGCGCCGAGGAGGTCTTCCCCGGTGCATGACAGGAGCTCGAACGCATTCTTCTTCACGCCAAAGTTTCGTGCCCAGGCGAGAACAGTCTCGTCGTTGTCCGGCAGCAGATTCCAGAGGTACGGTTCAACGACCCGCTTCCCGTGATCCTTCGCCAACAGGGGCATCGACAGGGACAACGGGAGGCTGCCGGGCTGGTCGCGCCAGCTGTCCTCGTAGTGGAACGAGACAGCAGCGCCTTTGGCGGTGAGCCGCCCTATCGGCTCTTCCTGTGTCGGTCGACGATCTCATTGAGGTCGATCCGCGGGAGGTCAGGGCGCGCAGGTGGTGACGAATGGGGTTGCGCACCGCCCTCAGCGCGCACATCGAGAATCAGGCCCAGCGCGGCGAGCGTGCGGAGCACGAGCGCCATCTCGGCCGTCGGCTTACCCCTTTCGACCGCACTCAGCCACGGGCGGGAACCCCCGACTCGAGCCGCGAACGCCTCCTGGCCGAAGTTCAGCTCCCGCCGACACGCGCGGATGAGTGCACCGAGGGCTCTTGGCGTGCGGACTTCCATGATGACCTGGCTGTAAACGGTCGTTTACACGCTGGAAGTGGAAACGATCGTAT
>QGVC01000071.1 GCA_003242645.1 Pseudomonadota bacterium | reverse complement strand
GTCGAAAGATACGGCTCAAAATTCTTGTGCACAAAGATGTCGCGCAGCATGTTCGGATAGCCTCGAGCCGCCAACATCGGTGAGTTGAGCGACGTGTTGCGTGACACGATCGACTTGCCCAAGGTGTCTATCGAGGGAATCTCGCCGCAGAAGAATCTGCTTGGGTAAAGCGTGACACGTTCACCCGATTCGCTGTAACGCGAGTAAGGGACATTGCCGCCGCACGTGTCGTACTTGACTCCCGGGAGATAGGCAGCGGCCGGTGCCCCATCCTCGTCTTCGCCGAACTGCACGCGCGGGCGTGCCTTGAGACGATCGGTCGGAGTTGCAAATAGAGTCAGCGCAAGATTGGTGGAGTTTTGCTCGCCGAGCTTTCCACCGTCCTGCGCGGTGAACTGCGGTGCCCTATGGTACTTGCCTACGCTGACGCGATAGAGCAGCTTGTCGGGGATGATCGTCCCTTCGTTGCCGAGTGACGCCTTGTAGGAACCCTCGTGCGTCACGTCTGTCATCACGTTGGTACGTTGCTCGCCTGTCGGCGTACGCATGATGAAATTGATGGCACCGCCGAAGGTATTGCGGCCGAAGTAAGCATTCTGAGGCCCTTTCAGGACCTCGACACGCTCGACGTCAAAGGTGTTGAGAGAAGTCGGCGCGCCGAGATAGTAGACGCCGTCAATGAACAGTGCGCCGATCTGATCCTTGGGAACCGGGTTGAGGACCGACATCCCGCGGAAGAAGAGCTGGGGATAAAGTCTGCCCGCCCAATAGTTGCCCTGCTCGTTCATGTTGAAGCCGGGCGTCATGCGAGCGATGTCCGAGGTATCGAACAGCGCCGCTTCCTCGATCTTCTCTAAGCTGAAAGCCGAGACCGACAACGGCACTTCGAGCGCGGTCTCCTCCCGCTTGCGTGCCGTGACGGTGATCTCCTCGATCAACGGCTCTACCTTGGTGGTTTCGCGTCCTGTGGTCTGCGCACTCGCTGTCGTTCCGGTAGCCAGCGCGATTGCGACGCAGAGACTGATAGATAATCGCCCTGTGGATGGGCTCAATGAAACGCCACGCATGGATCGGATCCCCCCCTGTGAACCCGTGTGCATTCTTCTCGCAACGCGCGGTAGCATGGACACCGCAGCGCGCCTTGACGTCGCAACTCGACGTTGCTACATCAGCTGTGCGGTAACTGTGCTTCGGGCGCGACGACGGCTACAAGAGGGCGCGTTCATCATATGAACACTACCTTTCTTGAGATGCTGAGCCAGAGTGGCGAAGGGGTGAGATCTCCAGCCGCCGTTTAGCATTGCAACAACGAGCCGACCCGCGAGCGGCTTGCACCCGTCACGGCAAGAACGATCCTTGTGCGAAGGAAACTAGCGGTCCGCCAACGATAGCGATAATGCAGCTAGGCATCTCGCGTACGCCACGAGCGCAGGGCAGCGTATTGCGCGCGACCGCAAGCACGCGTCAAGAAGGAACACACTAGAAGTCCGACTCCGTTTCAGCGCCGAAAGGTCTGCTCATTTCTGCCCTGAAATCACGTACCAGGAGCGATAAGCGCCTGTGCACTCTTGCCCGAAACCCCGCTCGCCAGAAGATGCCTTGTTAGTGTGCTTTTGATATCCGGCTGCAAGCTCGCGGAATCCGAGCGACCGCGCGAGACCGACGAAGTCCATCGTACACGCGCCATGCCAGAACGGCTCGTTGTTGTAGCGCGCCTCGTACTCTCCGCGTATCTGCGTCCACAGATCGCTGTGCTCGTAGCGATACGGCACTTCCAGATGGACCATCACACCGCCCGGTCTGAGGATTCGGTAGCATTCCCGGAAGATGCGCTTGACGGCTTCCTCTGATGTCTCGTGCAACACAGCACTGCTGTACACGAGGTCGAATGAATCGTCGGGGAAATCTGTGGACTCTGCGTTCTGTTGCGATAGATGCAAGGCCACGCCCAAATACTCGGCCCGGGCATGACCGTACGCGAGCATGCCCGCTCCAATGTCGATGCCGTGCACTTCGGCTTCGGGGAAGTAGCCTGCGACCGCAACCAGAGAGTTGCCGACGGAGCAACCCATCTCCAGGATGCGTTGCGGGCGGAAATGCGGGAAGCGCTCGTACAGATGAGCGACGACCACGTGCCCCCGGGCGTCGTTCAAAGCCGGGCCCGTACGGCCTGAGTGATAGATAGCTGCGCCACGATCGAACAACGCGCCGGCTCGCAAGTCATCGGGACCACTGGTCTCAAAATAGCTGCCGGGCATCATGTGTGTGTCGCCTGCCCGTAGATACGACGGAATCTCCAGATCAGGATTGAGCCGCAGCGAACCTTTGGGATTCTGGATCCGCCGCGCCTTTTCCTGCAGCTCTGGGAGCTGCCGATCCACGCACTGACCTACGAAGCGCCAGATCATCTCCTGGGATGAACGCATCAGACACAACCATGTCTGATACGGGACGAGCTCCTGGAGCTTCTCCAGGGCCTTTCGGCGGCGCTCCTCGTCGCTCGTTAGCTGCTCCAGGTCAGGCTCGATTGTGCGCTTGGTCAACTCTCGTAGTGCCGGCTCGATGCGCCCGGTGAGGTAGCCTTTCAGCTGTGCCACGAAGAGCTGCTCCGCAAACTCGTCGTGCGTCACAGCTGCCATCATCGGGTGTGCCTGGCGAACGATCATGTGACCTCCACGCTTGCGTTTTCGCGCCGTGCATTCTCCGGATTACTTCTTGCCCCCAAGCAGCGCAAGATCCTGCTCGACACAATTAAATACGGTCTCAATCAGGTGCGTCCGGCTCTTTGCGCGCTGCACCAGCTCTTCTTCGGAAGGCGTGTAGGACTCCACATCTTCTCGAGTGAACAGCCCTTTGCGCTCCGCAAGCCGCTGAAAGGTGGCGAGGCGCTCGCTCAGCACCGACACCTGCGAGGTGAGCCCGACGATCATGGCCACAAGTCGTTCGTACCGCGGATCGGTCGGCAGCTCCGCGCGTCCGCGGTGATACTGAATTTTCGTCTCGGCCACGTGACTGTGGCCTTCGCGTTGGCTCTGCGTCATCTGCCTAGATCCCGTACTAAGTCATATGCGGCTGATGCTGCTCACTGTGCCGGTCCGCCCGCAGCTCCAACCGATATTCCATACGCCAAAGCGCCGGACCAGTGAACCCATGCAGTCAGCGTCTCACGAGTTCTAGAATGCTGCAATTCGATTCGTTCACTGGATGAACAGACTCGTTCACTTCATGAACACCGCTCTGCACTGTTACGTTGTCAACGCCGAACCTGGCGGCGGCGTCCTCATTGCGCCGTGGCTGCCCGTGCCTGCCCGGCCGCTTCCGCGCGCAGCTTCTCGAGCTTCTTCTGGTTCAGAGGATAGAGCCAGGCACAGATGACACTCAGCGCGACCGCGACCGCCGGGGCAATCGCCACACAGATATAGATACCCACAATGGCCGATTCCGGCTGCTCGACGTGGGCACCGCGACTCGAGATATAGCCGCTCCAATGAAGGATGAGTCCGGTCAAGGATGCGCCCAGGGCAAAGGCTAGTTTCTCCACGGTTGTGTAGAAACCTGCGTACAAACCCTCGCGGCGCAGGCCGGTCTTGAGATGGTCATACTCGATGACATCCGGCAGCATAGATTGCGAGATGAGGATGAGCCCTCCCGAACCCACCCCCTTGAGGAAGCCGCGCAGCAGGAAGACCACCGGCGCTTCGCCCGGTGAGGCGAGCAACCACGAGAGGCTGGCGACGATGAACACGCTTGCCGCACAGATGTACGTGCCCTTCTTACCGATGCGCTTCGACAGCCAGAACCACATCGGCAGTGAGACGATCGTTCCTATCGTCGTCGCAATGATGAGCTGACCCAGCACCGAATCCGGTACCTGGAGAATGCGCACCGTCAGAAATGCCAGTGTCGAGCCCGTCACGGCGACACCCAGCAGCAGCACCACCTTCAACACCAGCAGCCAAAGGAACGGCTTGTTCGCACACACTGTCTTGAAGCGCTCCCCCCATCCTATGCGCGCTTCCTGAGCGCTACGGAACGTGGCAGGGGCCTTGGCTGTCAGACCGAAGCAGATCACACTGCCGACGATAATGATCGCGCCGAGCACCAAGGACATGCCGGAGTGACCGGCTGCGCCACCCCCGAAATGGACGATGAGAAAAGGACCGATCGCGCCGACGAGAATCTGTCCGATGCCAATGGCGCCGACGCGATAAATCATGAGTCGCGACCGCTCGTGGTAGCCGCTCGTCATCTCTGCCGGCATCGCCATGTACGGCACGTTGAAGATCGTATAAGCAGTGGCGTAGAACAGCAGGAGCATCAGGACGGTTGCCGCTGAAACATCCGTGCCGAACAGCATTGGAATGGAGAACATCAGCACCAGCGACAACGCACATAGAATGCCGCCCCCGATCAAGTAAGGGCGTCTCCGTCCCCAACGCGTGTTAGTGCGATCGCTGATCGCTCCCATGACGGGATCGGTGACTGCATCGTACAGTCTGGCGATCGCAAGCAGCAGACCCGCCGTACCCGCCGCGATGCCGACGTGGTCTGTCAGAAATCGTAACAACAAGTAGTTCGTGGAATTGAACAGCACTGCCATGGCGAGCGAGCCCGCTCCCCAGCCGAGCGCGACCGATAACGCGAGCCGCTCCTCCCTAACCACGTTGTGCTGATGGACGATCGCCGGTGCTTGCTCTGCTCTGATGCTCATTGTGGTCATCCGATTGATATGGCTCCCACTTGCCGCGGCGTTTTCATCCTTGTCTCGCCCGGCGACCTTTATCTCTGACTAAGGTACCAAGTGGCCACCTGCTCTCGGGTCGGCCACCAGATCCCATCCAACGACTTGGCGTATTCGACGAACTCTCGTAGCGCGCGAATGCGGTAAGCACGGCCACTGACGTGCGGATGCAAACCGACGTTCATCAGGCGCGCTTGGTAAGCACCTTCTCGGTGCAAGACCCGCAGCTCTTCTATGAGCACGTCACGAAACTCGCCCGTCGTGTGGCCTCGACGCGTGAGCAGCGTGAAGTCGTTGATCTCATTGGAATACGGCACCGAGACGATTGGGCCGGAATCTGTCTCGATAAGGTACGGCTGATCGTCGTTCATCAGGTCGCAATAGAACAGCAAACCTTCGCTGGCGAGAATGCTCGCTGTGTTCAGCGTTCCGCGCAGCGACGAGGACAGCCAGCCGCGAGCCGGGCGCCCAACGGCACGCTGGTAGGCCTTCAGCGTGCGCACGATGACTTCACGCTCGCGCTCGGGCTCATGAGCGTAATCCGTGAGCAGCTCGCCCTGCTCGTAATTGTGAGCCACGATCTCCCAGCCGCGTGCCACTGCCGCATCAATCATCGGCTTGCGGCGCTCGCAGGTTGCACCGTTGGCGGTGCAGCTCACCGGTACGCCGAGCTCATCGAACAGCTCGAACAACCGCCAGACACCAACACGTTGCCCATATTCACGCCAGGTGTAGTTGGGAAAGTCAGGCACGTTACCCGGCAGCAGGTCCGGCAGCACAGAGGGACCGCCGGCGTAGTACGTGCGTTCGGTATCCTTGATGAGATCCCAGGTCTCGAGATTCAGCGTGATGATGATGGCCACTCGATGACCGCCGGGCCAACGAAGGATAGAACGCTGGCTGATGGGAACATAGTCATATCGCATCAGTAGCGTCCCCTAGTGCGTGTCACGCGAACGAGCGCGTGCGAATTCATCGAGATCCCCCCTTTTTGATAGTTGTTTGCCATCTGCCGTACCGTCCTGTCCGTTCCGCGATCACCCGCTCACGCCGAAAGCCTCTGCGACGTGCGCGCTTGCCGATGTAGGACAGTCCGCGGTGCGGCTCATGGAGTAATCAAGCAACAGCGATCCGATACGTCGATGCGATCATGAGTATTTCTGGTGCGCAGCGCGTGCCAGCACGAACGGATGTTGATAGCCAAGACCGGCTTGTCGAGGCAGCGCTCTGCGTCCGCCGCAATCGAGTTAACGAGAGATTCGTAGTGAAGCGGCAACGCACGTCCACAGGCCTCGCTTCCGCGGTAGTGACAACGTGATTGGGCACGATCAGGTCTGAACAGCGCAGTACGTCTCCTGCTGAAACATATTCCGGAGTCCGCCAGAGAAGACAATTTATCCCGTTCATAGAGTGAACGCGGGGGGTGCCTTGTTCGGCCGCGTTCACGACAATAAGCCCCTACAAGGGCACTGTCGTCATGCTCGCTGTTGCATCGGCATCTGCGAACTAACGAGAGGGTATCTGTGAAGAAGCAGACGCATCGAAGCAGCAAAGCTTCGCGCTCACGAGCTTCACGCTCGAGCTCTGGACAACCTTCGGTGCAATCGCTGTTGCGCGGTCTCGATATCCTGCGCGTGCTCAATGTCGATGGTCCGCTCACCACGACCGAAATCGGTCGCAAGACAGGCTTGCCACGCATCACGGCATATCGGCTGCTGCAGACGCTCGAGGTTCACGGCTACGTCACTCGCGACGAGGAACGACGTTATCGCTTGGGCCCGAGCGTCATGGAGTTGAGCAGTCTATACTCGAAGCAAACTTGGGTGCTGGAAGTGGCAGCGCCCATCATGCAGGAGCAGTGCAGGAAGCTCGGGTGGCCGCTCGTGCTGTCGGCCAACAACGGGCCTCGGATGGTGATCCTCCACACCACTCGTGACGAGACGGGCTTCTGGCTGAGACTCAAGGGCCCGGGCAGTCAGCTACCCTTGCTTCGCAGCGCCGTCGGGCTCGCATACCTCGCCCACGCGCCAAAAAACGTGGCCAGCGGGTTGGTGCGCGCGGCGCTGGCACTGGACGGCGACCTCACTCCCGAGCTGCGACGCGATCCTGGGCTGCTCAGACGGATCTTGGAAGAGGCACGCAAAACGGGCATTGCCTACCTGCGCGATAGCTGGCAGTCCGAGGCAGTGCCCTTGTCGGCCATCGCCACACCCATCATGCGCAAACAGACTGTGTTTGCGACGCTTGGCCTCACGTACTATCGGTCGGCGATGCTGATGAGCGAGGCGATTACGACGTACGGCGCTGCTCTCCGCGAGACCGCTCAGCGGATCGCCAAGGGTCTCTGAGGGCGCATCGCGCAGCGCCCTTGGAGATAGCGGAGTTCACGCCAGGGGCAGACGCTGCCCGATGAGCCTGCCAAACGTCAGTGCAGGCATGACCATCATCCCGCCGCAGAACGACTGGCCCATGAGCTGACCGGTGCCGAGCAACTCGCCCGCGACATACAGATTCGGAACGCTGCTGCCGTCGGTGCGCATCAGCCGCAGCTCGTCGTCCACCGCGAGGCCGACCGTGGACGTCACCGAGTACCCTTGCACGCGAATCGCGTAGAACGGGGGTTGAACGATCGGTCTCGGCAAATGCTTGCGGCCGAGCTCGTCGCTCCCACGCTCCACGGCGTGATTGTAATTGGCGACGGTGGCAAGCAGCCCTCGCGGATCTATGCCGGCCACTTCCGCCAGTTGTTCGAGAGTGTCACCCTTTAGAAAGCTCGGATGTTCGCCGAGCTTCGCCTGCAGCTGCTCGCGAGTCCAATCCGCAACGGCGACCGGCGCCTGCTCGAGAATAGCCTTGTCGAACACGGCCCAGAATCGTAGGTCTGGTTGCTTGAGGAGCGCGTGCTCGCGTGCGTCGACACTCGGCTCATCTTCGCGCACGAATCGTTCGCCGCGTGCGTTGACGTAGATTTCCCAGGGCTGTCGCCGTTCGGGATAAGAATTGAAGGTTGCCATCGGCTTGGCGGGAATTGCGTCGCTGTCCATGATCGCGCCGAAGTTGCTGAGGTACTTCTCGCGGCCGCGAACGAATCCACCCACTGCAAGCCCGAGCTCGATGCCATCGCCCCTCGCGTAAGGATACGAAGCATCCCCGTATTTCTTGTAGCCGCATAGCTTCTCGAAGAGCTCGGCATTCGAGACATAGCCGCCGCAGGCGAGCAGCGTATGACGACCCTTGAAGGTGACCTCCTTGCTACCGCTACGTGCTCGCACGCCGACGACCGTACGGTTCTTGGCCAGCACGAGCTCGGTGACGCGCGTCGACAGGACCAAGTCGACACGCCCGGCCTCGATCCAGGGCTGCAGCTCGCGCATCAAGACTTCGACGATCGAGTAACCGAACTGCTCGCCCCAGTAATAGCGAGGGACGCTATACGGTTCGTGCGCGCGGCCAAGCACTGGATGCTCCGGGCGCATACGGAAACCGCGCTCCATGAGCCAGTCGAAGGTGGGCGCGGCATTCCACACCGCGAGCCGCACGAGGTCCGGATCAGCCGTTCCGCGACTGATCCGCATGATGTCCTCGAAGTGGCGCTCGGGAGAGTCGATGATGCCCTTCTCCGCCTGCACCTTCGTACCCGCTGCGCTCATCTGTCCAAATGAGATGAGAAGTGTCCCGCCCGCTACATCGGCTGCATCGAGAACGAGCACTCGCGCGCCACGCTCCGCAGCAAAGATCGCTGCTGGTAGCCCCGCATTCCCCGCGCCAATGACGATCAAGTCATAGTGTCTTGCAGCGGCATGCGCGAGGCGAGGCGCCGATGGGATTGCGGCCAGCGTAGCCACGGCGCCCAAGCGGTTCAGAAACATTCGGCGAGTCAGCCGGGAGCGTGCGGTTTCATCAGAGAAATCGGAACTCCACGACATCTACGTCTCTCCCCCTATGAGAACCGTTTCCTTGTAGGCTGGCCGCCAGAGCGCGTGCAGGCAATCAGTGGCGTTCACTATCTGAACACCGTGGAGCGTACAACGGTTGTGTTTGAGACAGACTACGGCCGCCATCACTCTGACTACAACAAGGCTTAACGGAGAGATCCGATGTTGAAGAAGGTCCTCGTAGCCCTTGCCATACTCTTGACCGTGGTAACGATCACACTCTGGGCGTGCGTCAAGCTTGGTGCCTTCAACGTCTCGCGGGAAAAGCTGATTACCCGTTATGCGCTTCCACAATCACAGTGGCTCGATCTCGATGGCGCGCAGGTTCACGTGGTCGACGAAGGCGAAGGCCCAGCGATCGTGCTGATACACGGTCACTTCATGAATCTGCGGCTCTGGGACGATTGGGCGCGAATTCTGAGCCAGAAGTTTCGGGTGATCCGTTACGACCGCTCGCCATACGGGTTGAGCGGCGACGACCCAGCTGGCTATCACATGGACAGACAAATAGAACAGCTCAGCAGACTGCTTGACGCACTCGGGGTCGAGCGAGCCACGCTGGTTGGCACCTCGTCCGGTGGCATCAATGCATTCCGCTTCGCCGCCCGCTATCCGGAGCGCGTCGAGCACCTCGTGCTCATCAACTCCGGCGGCCTTCCTCGCCCACCAGTCAATCCTCTTACGGCCCCACCGGCGAACCCACTGCGTGCATGGCTCTTTCGCCACTACCGTCCGCGGTCTGAGCTCGAAAAGACTGTGAAGCGCAGCCTTGCACCCGGCACGGAGCCGCCAGACTGGCTCGTGGACCAGTATTACCAGATGAACCGACGGCGCGGCGCCAACGCCGGTATCGCGAGTTTGTTGGCATCGTACGATCCAGGAAACCCTGCAGAGACACTCGCCAAAGTGCGGGCTCCGACTCTGGTGATGTGGGGGCTCGACAATCAGTTGCTACCTCATACAGAGGCGGATCAATTCGCGCAATTCATGACTGGAGCGCCGGTGGTCGTGAAGAAGTTCCCAGGGGCTGGCCATCTCGCCATAGTCGAGCTTGCCGAGCAGTTGGCGGAGGAGGTTGCGCGTTTCCTCGAGCATCCAAGAGAAGGGGCGGAATCTCTGGCAGAAGCAACCAGCGAATAAGGGAAGCCCTGCCGCGCAAGCGAGCGTGAGCTGCTAGCATCGACTCGCGCACGCTGCGTCGCCCCGTGCTTGCCTAGGTAGTCAACGAGTGCCGCGGCAAACGCGTTGCTCGTAAAGTCACCTGCGAGCGTGAGATCGGCGTCGATGAGAGTTCTGTTGCCGGGGGTGGGAAGTTTCGCTCGCGAATACTGAGCACGGTACGTGGTGCCGTCAGTACGCATGGCCGAACGAATGGAGCTGACGACCCAATAGACTCGACAGCGCATCGACGATCTGCTCGCGCTCGTCCATCGACGCCTTTCAGCTGCTGACTGCGTTCTTCACGTGCAGCCACCCACGACTACAGACGAACTGATGCCCCATCGCGTCGATCAATAACGGTAGCCCGGCGTTGCTCCATATAACACACATGGCGCAACCGCGCGCAGTTGCGCCATGCGCTGCATCATCAAGGCTCAATAGGATCAGAAATCGACTGAGATCCGCAGCCCGATCTCACGCTTGTCGGGAGCGGACAACAGTATTCCTTGAGAGGCGTTGTCGATGAGCTGAATGAGCCGCGCTCCTCCGGTCCAGGTGTCTTCGTCAGTCAGGTTGCGGACATAAGCCTCGATGCGCCAGTTGTCATTGCGAATGCCACCACGCAAGTTCGCCGTCACGTAGTCACCGATATAAGCGAGGTTTGCCGGATCGACGAACTGCTTGCCTGTGTATCGTAGATCGAGCCTGGAGTACCAATCCCACTGCGTGGTGCCAAGCACACCGGACACCGTCCCGGCGAGCGAGCCGCTCCACTCTGGGAAGCGGGCGATTCTCAGACCCTTCACGTTTCCAGTACCCGATAACGTGCGCACATTGTTGTCGAGGCCGCGCTGGTATTCAGAGTCCGTCCAGTTGAGCGTCCCTTCCAGCTCCAGCCAGTGCGTCGGCCGCCAACCTGCTTCGAGCTCAAAGCCTTGCAGATCAATATCCGCCGGCACATAAAGCGTCTTATTCGTGATCGAGCCGTCAACCAGCATTACGGGTAGAGACGCATTCAGTTTCTGCCCCTGCCACTCCATATAGTAAGCCGCGAAGTTGAAGTACACGCCCAGGTCTGGAAAGCGCTGCTTCCAACCAATCTCGTAGGCATCAAGTTCCTCGGAGTCAAGAAGCGGCTTCGCACCAAGCGTCGAGCTCAGACGGTCCCGCTCACTTGGAAGAATGGTTGGATCAAAAAGTGCTGCATTGTGTTGACCCGGAATCACGCCCTTCGCGTACGAGGCATACACGTTCGTGCTTCTGCCCTCCGGGAGCCAGCTAACGATCACTCGCGGCAGAAAGTCTGTGAAGGATACTTCCTGGATATCAAGCCGATTGCCGACATTGCGGACCGTGTCTTTTTGGTACCGCCCTTCCAGCGTCAGACGAAAGTCTTCGAGGAACGTGTAGTTGAGCGAGCCGAAGAAACCGAGCACCTCGGCTTGCGTTCCGTTCGAGTTGCCGTTGAGACCGACAATCACCGCCCCGGTCGGGCGCACGGAAAGCACGCCAGTGAACGAACCGTCGTATAGCTGCTCATAGTAGTTGACGCCCACTAAGGCGATTAGTGGACCACCGTTGTCCCACGTGAGTCGCAGCTCCGCGCTCTTGTCGACGCTCTTGTTCGCATTGATCTGGATCTGCGCTTCCGCGTCCTGTCCGTCTAAGTCCTGTGCCTGGAAAGTCACCGCACGGTTGTAACCGAACAATGCTGACAGCGTCAGCGAGTCAGTCAACGTGAAGTCCGAGTTCAAACTGGTCAGCCAGTACTTGCGGTGCAGACCCAACCCGTCCAGGTCTGGTACCTCGTCGAGCAGGTTACGCGTGATCGCGACGACTGCCGGATTGACGTTGGATGCCAGATAGGATTCGAAGCTCTTGTAGCGAACGATGTCTGTCAGCAGGCTACCAAAGCCTCGGGCGGCAAGCGTCGGCGAGTTCAGCGACGTATTGCGCGTGACCACTTTCTCTCCTAATTGCGAGATGGTGGGCACCCTACCGCAGACATAGTTGTTCGGATAAACAGTCGTCGGCGTACCGTCTTCCGCGTACCGTGAATACGGCTTTGTGCCGCCGCACGTGTTGTATTGAGTGCCCGGAAGGAAAGCAGCCGCGGGCGACCCGTCCTCGTCCTCGCCGAACTGAACGCGGAGACGCATGGCCCAGCGATCGGTAGGCTCTGCGAACAGCGTCACTGCGACGTTCGTGGAATTCTGCTCGCCAAGCTGGCCGCCATCCTGGGCAGTATAGAAGGGCGCCTTGTGATACTTACTTAGACTCACACGATACAGCAGCTTATCCGGTACCAGCGTGCCTTCGTTGCCAAAGGCCATCTTGTACGAGCCCTCGTGAGTGACGTCGGTTTCGATATTGGTGCGCGGCTCTCCCGTCGGTGTGCGCATGATGAAGTTCAGAGCGCCGCCGAAAGTGTTGCGCCCGAAATAGGCATTCTGCGGTCCCTTCAGGACTTCAACACGTTCGACGTCGAACGTGTTGAGCGACGAGGCTGCACCCAGGTAGTAGATTCCATCGACGAACAATGCACCGACCTGGTCCTTCGGCGTCGGGTTGGTAACCGCCATGCCGCGGAAGAAGATTTGCGAATATAGACGGCCCGGCCACACGTTACCTTGCTCCGAGAAACTGAATCCCGGTGTGACTTCGGCGATGTCGTTGACATCGAACAGGCCAGCATTCTCCAGTTTCGTCGCATCGAAAGCCGATACAGAGAGAGGCGCATCCAGCACACTCTCCTCGCGCTTTCGTGCCGTAACAGTGATCTCTTCGAGCACGGGCTCCACTGTCCTGGTCGCTTCAGGTGTAGTGGTCTGTGCACTCGCTGTCGTCCCACTGGCCAGTGCGATTCCAGCGCAGAAACCGATCGACAACCGTCCTGCACGTGCGCCAAATGGAAAACCACGCATTGAACAGATCCTCCCCCCA
>QGVC01000070.1 GCA_003242645.1 Pseudomonadota bacterium | reverse complement strand
CTCTGTGTGTCGCTCCCGTGCTCGCGACATATCGCTGGTCAGAAAACGATCCTCTCCTAGGCCAAGGCACAGTCATGGGCCACCTGCTCGAATGCACAGGTCAGATCACCGGCGGCTATTTCGCCGATCCCGGCAAGAAGGATGTTCCAGAACCGTGGGCTCTCGGCTTTCCTTTTGCCGACGTTTGGGAAGATGGCCGAGTACGCATTGGCAAAGTGGCGGGCAGCGGCGGACGCATCGATCGCATGACCTGTACGGAACAGCTGCTCTATGAAATGCACGATCCTGCCGCCTATGTGACGCCCGACTGCGTGCTAGACGTTACTGAGCTTGAATTCAAAGAAGTAGGGCCAGATCTCGTCGAGGTAATCGGAGCCCGCGCCAAACCGCGACCTGATAAGCTGAAGGTGAGTGTCGGCTATCTCGAGGGGTTTATCGGTGAGGGTCAAATTTCTTATGCCGGCATTAACGCCGTCGCTCGTGCGCGGCTTGCGGGTGAAATCGTTCGTCGTCGGCTGGAGCTCCGTGGATATAAGTATGATGACCTTCGTGTCGAGCTTATCGGCCTCGAAACTCTGCACGGTCCTGAGGGTGAAAAGGGGAAGCGTCCTGAACCTTACGAAGTCCGTCTGCGTGTCGCCGGTCGTACCCGCGATCGCCGCGCGGCAGAAGTCGTGGGCCAGGAAGTTGAAACGTTGCTCACTAATGGTCCCGCGGGCGGCGCCGCCGACTTCAAGACTGTGCGCGAAATCCTGCGGGTGCAATCGGTGCTAATTCCGCGGTCGGAGGTCCGGGCGCGTGTAAAGGTATTTGAGGCATGAGCATCCGCGTGTATGACCTCGCCCACAGCCGCGCTGGCGATAAAGGCGATACGATCAACATTTCGGTTATCGCTTACGATGCTGCCGGATATCAGCACCTCGGGAGATATCTTACTTGCGAGCGCGTGATGGAGACCTTTGCCTCATTAGCAAAAGGGCCATGCAGGCGTTTCGAATTGCCCAAGCTTCTTGCCTACAATTTCGTCATCGAACGCGCTCTCGACGGCGGTGTGACTCGCAGTATGCGCATGGACATCCATGGGAAAAGCCTGTCTTCCCTGATGCTGACCATCGAATTACCGGATATGGAAACTGCCCGTTCCGATGAATATGACCACTGAGGAGGAACGCTCATGGGGGTTATCTGGGAGCCGGATCGCAGCCCCGAGGAGGACCGGTGGTACAAGCTCGCAGATCGTCTGAGCCTAGAATATTTTGCTCCCCTGGCCGCAGAGCTCGACCGCGAGCAAAGGTATCCTTACGAGCACATCGAAGTGATGAAAGAGCACGGCCTGACGGGCCTATTCCTTCCACGCCAATACGGCGGCCAAGGCGCGTCCCTCTCGGCGGTTGTCGGCGTCGTTGAGCGTGTTGCAGAGGCTTGCGCATCCACGGCTGCTATTCTCGCTGCCTATCAGTTGGGAGCTTTTCCTGTGCTGCTAGCCGGGCGCGAGGACCAGAAACAGAAATATCTCGGCGGCATGGCCCGCGGGATTGCAGTCTGCTTTGCTTTGAGCGAGCGCGGTGCCGGCTCGGATGCGGCTGCAATCAGCGCATCAGCAACGCGCGAAGGTAACGGCTGGCGGCTCAAGGGTGAAAAATGTTGGCTCGGCAATGGGGGCGTTTCGCAGCATTATATTTTCTTCGCCAAGACGAATCCCGAAGCGAAGGGTCGCGGTATCACGGCATTCATGGTCGACAAGGACCAGGACGGTGTCACCATAGACTTCTTTGAAGACAAAATGGGGATTCGCGGCACTCTGACCAGCAACCTGAAGGTCGATACCGTTGTCCCCGACGAGGCGATGCTCGGTGAACCCGGGCGTGGGCTGAGTTTGGCACTAAGAACATTGAACGTCGGTCGCGTAACAGTCGCGGCGCAGGCCATCGGCATTGGTCTCGCGGCGTGGCGGGCGGCGAGCCGCTACGCTATGGAGCGATACACATTCGGGCAACCGATCATAGACCATCAGGCCATTGGTTTCCGCCTGGCTGACGTCGCAACCGAGCTCTCAGCAGCGCGAATGATGCTTTGGCAGGCAGCCCGCGCCTATGATCAAGGTCGCGATATCGCTACGCTCGGAGCAATGGCGAAGCTTTACGCCAGTGAGGTCTCACATCGAGCGGTGGACGCAGCTGTCCAAATCTACGGCGGCGCCGGTTATGTAAAGCCGAACCCCGTGGAGCGGTATTACCGCGACCAGCGCATTACCGAAATCTACGAAGGCACATCGGAAATTCAGAGACTCGTCGTTGCGCGTGCCATCAGAAAAGAGATGGAAGCAGACGCGCCACCAAGAGCCGAAGCAGGCATCTAATACGTCGATTTCGGTGGGAAAACGACCGTGATCTTGGGACAGCCTTATTCAGAGGACATTTGGGACGCGCGAGAAATATGGTCGCGAGATGAGCTTGAGAACTACCAGCTCAAGCGTCTCAAAGAGCAGCTCGCCCGTATCGCTCGCACAAGCCGCTACTATAGCCGGGTATTCGCGAGGATCGGCTTCAACCCAGGTGACCTTAGATCGTTCGATGATCTTCGCGCGTTGCCGCTGACGCGCAAAGGCGATTATCAGGCTGCTTTACAGGAAGAGCCGCCTTTCGGATCAATGCTCGCGGTCTCGCCCTCTGAAGTTGTCCGCGTGCATTTCTCTTCCGGCACCACATCTAAACCAACTCCCGACTGCTGGACGGCAGCAGATATCGAGCGTTGGACCGACCTTTACGCGCGCCTTGCATACAGCCAGGGCGTCAGGCGAAATGACGTTTATCAATGCCTCTTCAATTTCTCTTGGTTCGTCGGTGGCCTCGGGGGACTGATGGCCTATCAGCGAATAGGCGCGACCTGCATTCCCGGGGGCAGCGGAGACTCCGAACGTCAAATCACTACCATGTTCGAATACGGCACAACGGCTGTTTCAGCCACGCCGTCGTTCATGGCCCATTTGGCCGAGGTTGCCCGACGAATGGGGTTTGAACCGCGCGCGAGCAAGGTTTCCAAGATTATGCTAGGCGGTGAACCCGGAGCTAATGTTCCGGCAACGCGCCGAATGATCGAAGAGCTTTGGGATGCGAAGTGTTTCGACGGCTATGGCAGCCTCGAATTTCAGCCGATCGCTTGGGATTGTGTTGCCCAAAACGGCCCGCATCTTGTCGAGGACTTCGCGTATGCTGAGGTGCTCGACCCAGAAACCAACGAACCCGTGCCCGATGGAACGCCAGGGGTATTGGTCCTCACTCATCTTGACAAGCAGGCAGTACCCTTAGTCCGCTGGTGGACGGGGGACATCGTTGTTCGCGACAAGCGCCCCTGCCCATGTGGCCGTACACACGCCCGGCTCCCCGGCGGTGTCAGGGGGCGGGCCGATGACATGCTCGTCATCCGCGGTGTCAATGTCTTTCCCACGGCCGTAGAAGACGTCATACGATCGATTCCAGGCACCACAGGCGAATATCTCATTATCCTCGACCAAGAGGTGACCGATCCCGCCTCGGGCTTCCTGACGGGCCTCAAGCTTCGTGTCGAAGCTTTGGATGACGGGCAGCCGGACTTGCAAGCACGGGTCGCCAGTACCATCCGGACAAAGCTACATGTGCGTGCTATAGTCGAAGTCGTACCGCCTGGCACTCTGCCCCGCAGCACACACAAGGCGAAGCGAATTTTGCGGAAAGTTTAGCAGGAGCGTGGTAGCCCGAGCGCCAGCGTCTCGCAGCTTCCCTGCTGGCCCCAACCGATCACCACACACAGAGGACCACAACCACGCATCAAGAACTACGAGCACCTCATTAGCCGCCACACACCCAGGGAACAAATGTAGGCGCCTCCCTTAGATCCGCCGAATGAGATACGGCGTTTAGCCGGTAGCTCTTACCTTATTGCGCAGTTCAATTCCCGCAGATCGGCCCCCCCTGACTTCGATAGCTAGTCAGCCACTTTCACTGAAGGATCGCCTTCTTGGACTCGGCCAACAATCCTGGCGGCGGCATACCCGGCTTTTTGCGCGAAATCTACGATTTCGGCTGCCCGGTCCGCCGCGCACGCAACAAGAAGGCCTCCCGACGTTTGCGGATCTGTCAGCAAATGACGCCGCCAATCCGGTAACCCTGCGGGAAGCGTCACGTGCTGGCCGTAGCTCGACCAATTTCGATGTGAAGCACCGGTCACGAAGCCTTGCTGAGCAAGTCGAGCTGCCTGAGTGAGCAGGGGGACCTGATCCGCGTCGATTTCGATCGCAACGCCGGATCCGCGCGCCATTTCGAGCGAATGGCCAAGCAGCCCGAAACCCGTGACATCAGTGATGGCGTGCACATCTGGATTTTTGGCGAGCTCGCTCCCGATCCGATTGAGCAGGGTCGTGGAGCTGATCATCTCCTCGTATCCGGCCGGATCGAGTTCGCCTTTCTTGATTGCGGCCGAGTAGATCCCCACGCCAATAGCCTTTGTCAGAATCAGCGTATCTCCGGGGCGCGCAACCGAATTGCGGCGCAGGTGCTCGGGACGGCACGTCCCAATAACGGCCAGGCCGTAAACCGGCTCAGGGCAATCAATGGAATGGCCGCCGGCAACCGGAATACCCGCTATATCGCAAATTGACGCCCCGCCCCTCAGAATTTCCCGCACCGCATCGGTCGGGATTTTGTCGACGGGCATTCCGAGCACGGCCAGAGCCATGATCGGGGACCCACCCATGGCATAGACGTCTGAAATGGCGTTGGTGGCAGCGATACGGCCGAAATCGAAGGGATCATCGACCATCGGCATGAAAAAATCCGTGGTCGCGATGATGCAGGTGTTCTCATCGAGCTGCCAGACAGCAGCGTCGTCCGCCGTTTCCGTGCCAACGAGCAGTTGCTTGTAAACTCCAGCTACTGGCTGGTCAGCCAGCAGCTGTTGGAGAACTGATGGCGCAAGCTTGCAGCCACAGCCGCCGCCGTGAGCAAGTGCCGTCAATTGCACTGTCGTCATCGTTCTTCCTCGCAGTGGTCGGCACTAAGCCGACAGGAAATCGTTGTACAGTCCTTTCGCCCAAACGAAATCTTCTTCGACCAGATCGGCGGAACGCAGATCTATGTCATATTGGTGCTGTTCAATCAGGCCATCCTGTCGGAGATTATACTCGAACTTGACCGCGATCGCCTCCCGCGGCTCCCCATTCACCAGCATATAGCAAAGATTATCCGGAAGAATGGGCTTGACCTCTTTGTCGGCTAGCCTGAGGCCGATGTACTGAGCGACGATGCGACCCATGGCATTCGCGACATGACCGCTCTTGGGATAGTGCCCGAAGAGCGGCGAGATCGCACCCATGGAGTCACCAATTACGTAGACATCCGGGTCCGCTTTCGCGTGAAGCATCGTCGGGTGGATATCCGCCCATCCCGTCGGTTTATCCTCAGGTGTTTTCCCGATGAGATCGGCCATCCACACCAGATCACTGGCCTGATGCGGCGACATCAGGATCGCATCATTAAATGTGAAATCGCCCGCTTCGGTTTTGATCTTTTTATTGAAGGGATCCACCTCCCGGATTTTGGCGTTCGGAACGTGGGTGATAATGTCGGGATAAAGCTCCTCGAATGCCTGACGGAATCCCATGCCGATGGGTGCAATGTTAGGCTTCGGATCAAGGATAACAATTTTCGCAGGAATTTTGTTCTTCTTGAACCACCACGCCATGATGCAAGCCCGCTCGTAGGGTGAGGGCGGGCAGCGGTGCGGCGGCGGCGGCAAGGTCATGACAATTGTGCCGCCCGTGAAGTTGCGGATTTTCCGCTTCAGCGCCAGGTGCTCCGCATTCGGGATATAGGCCGTGGGGAAATTCTTGCGCGTGTAATCGGCGGCAACACGGTCGTTCCCGAACCATGCCTCATAGGCGTACCGAATACCGCCAGCGAGAATTAGGTAATCATATTCGATGCTGCCGTGAGCGGTACGGACCTGCTTCTTGTCGCGGTCGATGGCGGTAACTTCGGTTTGAATGAGGTGATAGCCGTATTTGCGGGCCGGCCCGAACATGTCATGCATGAGAAAGTCGCTGTCGACGATATCGATCAGCCACTTGTTGCTCATGGGGCAAGACCAGAAGATCGGGTTCCGCTCCAGTACCACCACTTCGGCGTCGGGCGCTGTGTCGCGCAAATGGCGCGCAGCGGTCAGCCCTCCCCATCCTCCTCCGGCGATCACGACCCGCTTCTTGCTCCCTTTTGCCAAGAGCTCTGAAGACGAATTGATCATCGGCTGAGCAAGGGCGGGAACGCTGCCAAGAGCGGTAAGCCCCGCCGCACCGATCATGACATCGCGACGTGTCAAGGTCATTGGTTAACCCCCATCAAAGAACCAACTTCAGAAATTTCGATTGTTTCGGTCGCAACCCGCCGCCAAGCAGCTGCCAGCGCTTTTCCGGCAATTTGGATGTCTTCCCGAGTCGTCGATCGCCCAACCGACAGGCGAATCGCGCCGAGCGCCTTTTCGGGAGAAATGCCGATCCCAGTCAGAATGGCGGAGGGCTCCTCACTGCCGGCGTGACAGGCCGAGCCTGTCGAGGCCATCACCTCGGGGCAAGCTTCGAGAATCCGGTTGCCGGACGCGTTCGGGAAAAGAACATTCAGCGTGTTGGGAAGGCGATCGACCGGATCGCCAGCGAGGTCCAGCCCGGGCACCTCACTCTTGAGAAGCGAGAGCAGCTCAGCCGACAGCTCAGCCATTCGCTTCCGCGTCTCGTCGAGACGGCGGGAGGCGATTGCGCACGCTGCGCCCAATCCGACGATGAATGCGACATTTTCAGTGCCGGGCCGAATGCCGCGCTCCTGCCCCGCGCCTACGACAAGCGGTGGCAACTTAACGCCATTGCGGACATAAAGCGCACCAACCCCTTTCGGAGCATATAGCTTGTGCCCCGCAATGGTCAGCAGATCTACGCCCAGCTCCTTGACGCTGACCGGAATCTTGCCCACGGATTGCGCGGCATCCGTATGCACCAGTGCGCCACGCCGTTTTGCTTCGCGAGCAATTTGCGATACCGGCTGAATTGTTCCGATTTCATTTTGCGCATGAATGATCGTGACGATGGCGGTCTGCTCGTCGATTGCGGCCGCGATATCGTCCGGAGACACGATGCCGTTGGTTTGCGCTGGAACACGCCTGATCGCGCAACCTGAACGCTCAAGCAAGTCGCAGCACGCGGCCGTTGCCGGATGCTCGATGTTAGATGTGACGATATTGGACCGGCCGTTGCCTAAAGCGACGGCGCCGCGAATTGCGAGATTGCTCGCTTCCGTGGCCCCGCCGGTGAAGACGATTTCCTCGGGCGCAGCCTCGATGAGGGTCGCAACGCTTGCCCGTGCTTTCTCAATGGCTTCGCGCGCCCGTTTGCCCAGCGGGTAGCTCGATGACGGGTTGCCGAACTCGCCCTGCAGGAACGGCAACATCGCCTCGAGCACCTCAGGATCGACAGGCGTCGTCGCGTTATAGTCGAGGTAGATCTGAGCCACAGCGGAGTCCCTTCGAAAAAAGCCAGGCGCAGCTGATCCGCGCCTGGCCCGAGCGCAGCCGTCAGGCCGTGACTTCCCTTGCAGTGATCTTGTAGGTGAACGTATCGGGGTCGAGGCAGTCGAGCCTGCCCTCCGCCGTCTCGGCCTGCGGATACATCAGGAATTCCAAAGTTGGTCCTTTGGCGCCCGGCAGGTCGAGGTCGTGCGCGACGTTGTAGGCGAGCCAGTTGCCCTCCCACGAGCCGAACAGAGCCTTGCGCGCGGCGGCCACCTTGTCGTCCGAGATGGGCAGATTGCCAGGCGGCTCCTCGAGGATCACCTTGCGGACATCGGCGGGGTCGACCGGCACCCAGCCGAACCCTGTCAGGTAAACCTCGGCGCGGCAATGCTGCGCCTTCGTCACGACCTCGGAGCCCGCACCCAAGCTCTTGTAGCCGAATTTCGATGGCGCAACGCGGAGCCCGTAAATGTCGCGGGCCGGAAGCCCTGCTGCACGCGCGAGGCCCACGAAAAGCGCGTTCAGATCGGCGCACTTGCCGCCGAGATTGCCGCTCTTGAGCATCGCGGCGACGTCGCCCGTGCCGCAACCCCGGGTCTTGGGATCACGGTAGGTGTTCTCGATGATCCACTCGTAGATCCGGCGGGCCTTCTCGATGTCGCTCGTCGCTCCGGCGGTGATCTTGTCGGACGTTTCCTTTACGATGCCGTCCGTCGGAATGAGCTTCGTCGGTGACGTGAAAAGTTTACGCTCGTCCTCCGAAAGAGCGGGCCCGTTGCCGGGCTTGCTCAGGTCGACCGCGCGGTCCTGCGTCGAGAACCGGCTCGTCACTTCAACCACGGGAGCCTTCTCACCCTCGTTCCAGACGACGTGTAGGAATTCGGCGCCGTACTTCGGGTCGCGCTTGATCTCCGCGGTCTTGGCGTTCGTCTTCCAGGCGCTGCCCCCTGGCCGGAACCAGTCATCACTCCTGAAGGCCGGCAATGGGACCCACGCCTGCACGACGCCTGCGGGCTGGCTGATTTCGAGGCGCGTGACAGTTTCAAAGGTGCGCCAAGTGCCCGTTTTCGGGGCAAAGGAACTCTGGGCGGCCGCCAAACGAGGGCATGCCATCGCCGCGGCTATCGCTCCTCCTGCTTTCAAGACGTCTCGCCGATTGATCTCCATGGGTCCTCCTCCGAGTTATTGGGTGGGTTGGCTGGGACGTGCTTCTTTCAATTCTTCCAGTCGGGCCAGCACATCGGGCCGTGACCAATCGATCTCTCCCTCGACCTGAAGGCGAACGGCCCCGCTAGGGTCGAGCACGAACGTCGTCGGCAACACATTGACGCCCCACGCCTTTGTAGCGGCGCGATCGGCATCAAGGGCCACGGGGAAATTGACCGGGTTCTTTTCGAAATACCTTCGCAGGCGTATCGGCGGCTCAGCGACGCTGACTGCCAGGACAGCTACGGTGTCGCCGTTTCGTGCTGTGAGGTTCGAAAGAGATTCCAGCTCCGGCCGGCACGACTCGCACCAAGTCGCGAAAAAGTGAACCAGTACGACTTTCCCGCTGATCTGCCCGAGGTCGATCCGGGAGCCGTTGAAGTCGACGAGGGGTAGCGGCGGTCGCGGCTCGACAGCGAGCCCGTTAAACAGTCGATCGCCTCCCGCCGGCTTGGCCGCGGCCAAAATATGTGAGGATGTCCAAATGATTAGAATCAGCAACACCGTCAGCCCGGTGCGGCTGACATGCCATCGCTTGTGCGTTCCGCTGGAGCCCCGACACGCGGGAGCTACTTGGTGTTGCATAGGAAGTCTGCGAAGATTAGCAGACCCTCCGGGTTGGTCAAGCCGAATCCAACGGAGACGAATACTGACATTTCGCGCTTGCGAAATTGTTCAGCGCGGGATCCGTAGCTTCACAATCAATTGACTTACGACCGTTTTTTGAATTCTTGCCAATCTATAATCGCACCGTTGACCTATTCTAATTCGTATCCTACCCTCACCTCAGTTAATGCCTGCACGGGAGGTAATGACCCATGAACCTTGAGGTGTCGCGCCGACACTTCATGAAGCTCACCGGAGCGGGTGTGGCTGGGTCCGCCATATCTGCTTTTGGCTTCAGTGAAGCCGAGGCGCAGCTTGCCGCGCACGTTCGACCTTTCAAGCTTACAAGTTTGAAAGAGGCGCACAGCACGTGCCCCTACTGCTCCGTGAGCTGCGGGATGCTCATCTACTCTGCTCCCAGCAAGACGGAGCCGGGGAAGATGGAGGTCGTCCATATCGAGGGCGACGTCGACAATCCCGTCAACCGCGGAACGCTCTGCCCGAAGGGCTCTGCCGCGATCGACTTCATCAAGGCGGAGACTCGGGTGAAGTACCCGATGTATCGCAAGCCGGGCTCGGACAAGTTCGAGCGCGTCTCCTGGGACTTTGCGATGGATCGCATCGCACGGCTCATGAAGGAGGATCGCGACAAGAACTTCGTCGAAAGGAATAGCGACGGTGTTCCCGTCAATCGCTGGCCGACCATGGCGTTCCTTTCGGGTTGCGCGACCTCCAATGAGACAGGCTGGCTGACTTACAAGCTGGTTCGCGGCCTGGGGATCGTACAGCTAGAAAACCAAGCTCGCATTTGACACGCCCCGACGGTGGCCAGTCTGGCTCCAACATTCGGGCGCGGTGCAATGACCAACAGCTGGACGGACATCCGCAACGCGGACGTCGTCTGGATTATGGGTGGTAACGCCGCGGAAGCTCATCCTTGCGGTTTCAAGTGGGTTACCGAGGCCAAGGCGGAACGTGGCGCCAAGCTGATGGTGGTCGATCCGCGGTTCACGCGGTCGGCGGCCGTGGCTGATCACTATGCGCCAATCCGGGCCGGCACCGACATTGCGTTCTTGTCGGGCGTGGTGAACTACCTGCTCACCAACGACAAGATTCACAAAGAATACGTCCTTCACTACACAAACGCGTCCTACATCGTGAAGGAGGATTACTCCTTCAACGAAGGCCTGTTCTCGGGATACGACCCGGAGAAGCGCTCTTATGATCGCAGCTCCTGGGAGTACGAGATTGGCCCGGACGGCTATGCCGTTCGCGATATGACGCTGCAGCATCCGCGCTGCGTGTACCAGCTGATGAAGAAGCACTTCGCGCCGTACACGCCCGAAGTGGTCTCGCGGATCTGCGGTACACCCCAGGACAAGTTCCTGAAAGTCTGCGAGTGGGTGGCTTCGACTGCGAATGGCGAGCGGTCGATGACCATCATGTACGCCCTTGGCTGGACGCAGCACTCGCACGGCTCTCAGAACATCCGCACGGCCGCGATCATCCAGCTGCTGTGCGGCAACATCGGCGTGCCTGGCGGTGGCGTGAACGCATTGCGCGGCCATGCCAACGTGCAGGGGCTCACGGATATCGGAACGCTGTCGGCGTCGATCCCAGGCTATCTGGCGATGCCGATGGAGAACGAGCCGACGCTCGAGGCGTATTTGTCCAAGCGGAAGTTCACGCCGCTGCAGCCAAATCAGACGAGCTACTGGCAGAACTATCCGAAATTCTTCGTGAGCTTCCTGAAAACGTTCTACGGCGACAAAGCAACGCCGGAGAACAACTTCGGGTATGACTGGTTCCCGAAGCTCGATGTGGCCTACGACACCCTGCGCATCTTCGAGGCGATGCATCAGGGTAAGACCACGGGCCTCATCTGCCAGGGCTTCAACCCGATGATGTCGGTCTCGCACAAGGTCAAGAACATCGCGGCCTTGTCGAAGCTGAAGTTCCTCGTCAGCATCGATCCGATCGAGACCGATACGGCCCGGTTCTGGGAGAACCACGGCATTTACAATGACGTGGATCCGTCGAAGATCCAGACCGAGGTCTTCATGCTGCCAGCCGGATGCTTCGCGGAGGAGGATGGGACGTTCACCAACTCCAGCCGCAACATCATCTGGAAGTGGAAGGCGGCTGACATCCCGGGTGAGGGCCGGCGTGATATCGACATCATTGCCGAGCTCTTCATGCGGCTGCGGAAGCTCTACGAGGAAGAAGGCGGTCCGGGTGCTGAGCAGTTCCTCAATGTGAGCTGGAACTACGCAGATCCGTACTCGCCGACGGCTGACGAACTCCTCAAGGAGATCAACGGCAAAGCCTTGGTGGACCTCAAGGACGCCGAAGGCAACGTCGTCCGCAAAGCAGGCGAGCAACTCGCCAGCTTCGGCGAGATGCGGGATGACGGTTCGACGGATGGCGCCTGCTGGATCTACACCGGGGTGTATGGTCCGAAGGGCAACAATGCCCAACGGCGGGACAACAGCGATCCGTCCGGGATGAACGTGTATGGCAGCTGGGGCTTCTGCTGGCCTGCCAACCGTCGCATCCTCTACAACCGCGCATCGGCAGATCCGCAGGGCAAACCCTGGAGCGAGGCCAAGAAGTACGTCTACTGGGATGGTCAGCGCTGGACGGGTGCTGACGTGCCAGACTTCGTGGCTACTAACCCGCCGGAGCGTGGTGCTGGGCCGTTCATCATGAACCCAGAAGGCGTGTCGCGCCTGTGGGTCCGGGGCTTGATGGTCGATGGTCCGTTCCCGGTCCATTACGAGCCGTTCGAGTCCCCGGTGGCGAACGTGCTCTTCCCGAACATAAAGGGCAACCCAGCGGCCCGGGTGTTCAAGGGCGATATGGAGGTCTTTGGCGACGCCAAAGAATTCCCGATCGTCGCGACCACCTACCGGCTCGTGGAGCACTTCCACTTCTGGACCAAGAACCAGAGGAAGAACGCGGTCGTCCAACCCGAGTTCTTCGTGGAAATGTCGGAGGAGCTCGCGAAGGAGAAGGGCATCAAGCCCGGCGACATGGTCAAAGTGTGGTCGAACCGCGGCTCGGTGATCGGCAAGGCTGTCGTGACGAAGCGGCTGAAACCGCTCACGATCGACGGCAAGATCGTTCATTCGGTCGGCTTGCCGCTTCACTATGGTTTCGTCGGCGAAACCAAGAAGGCGCCGCCGGTGAACACACTGACGCCGCCCGTGGGGGACGCCAACGCTCAGACGCCAGAGTTCAAGGCGTTCCTGGTCGACATTGAGCCCTACTCAGGGCCGGTGGCATAGGGAGGTCCAGGCCATGTATCCTCCGATTGCAAATCCGACCACTGAGCCGGTTTCTCCGAAGTTCGGGGAAAACGACGTGATCCGCCGGTCGGCGTCCACAGTGACGCCGCCCGCTCAGCGCCAGACCGAGATAGCCAAGCTGATCGATGTTTCGAAATGCATCGGCTGCA
>QGVC01000422.1 GCA_003242645.1 Pseudomonadota bacterium | reverse complement strand
GCGACGCCCCACGCTGGTAACGGCGTTTTGGAAACAGGCGGAATTGGCGTGGTAACCCGTCAACCATTTACGTGAAACTCAATAGTAGCTGAGTCGGAGCGAGTCCCGGTCACAGCGGCGACGGACATCGGCGTCATCGACGGTGACGCCCTCTACGTAAAGGGTCGACAGCGGCGCCACTCACGTTCGGCTCCACAGGCTCAACGCCCCAAGAAAAGCGCGGTCAGCTCCTGTAGCGTCGAGAGAAGGAGGCTCGCGTGCAGCTGGTCTTCCGGAAAGTTGTGCAGCTGGGGCCATCGCGGAGGACCGCTTTGACCGCTTGGTGGCGGTTACCATGAGAATCTGGAGCTCAACGCGGAACTGACGAGACTCGGTTTCGTGTGGCTACACGCAGGTGTCTTCGGGGCGAAGACTCGGGGTACCGTACCTTTGAGGCCACAGCGCGCGACGCGCGACGCGGGATGCAGCGACGTTCCCCTGTCCAGCAAGCCGTCCCTTGGGGGAGTAGCCTCGGCGCAAGAACCTGCACGCCTTCACCGATTACAGCCAGGAGTCGGTGGCGAGCCGCGTTGCAAGCCTCGGGTTGAGGCAGCCCAAGTTCCTTTGTCGTCCTGGGGTGGTTTGGTGATCGCGATGCGCGGCTCCTCACCCGCGCGTACGTATCCGAAGCCCTGTCCTAGGACTCAATCTGGCAGGCCACTCGATGTTCCCGAATTCGTGCTCAACGTGCGGATCCAGCTGCTCGTCTCTTCGTAGATCCGGTGGGCATGGGTGAGGGCCGTCGCTGCGTGTGCCTCTGTCGTTGGCTCCCAGCACCTGAGCGTCATCCGTTTATAGTGGCGGTCGACGAGCCAGCATGCGCCGTCTTGCGCTGTTTCCGAGAGAGAGAGGGAAGGCGTGAAAGCCACACGAGCGCTACCGCAAAGAGCCCCACCGGCAGCGTTACACCCTCTACTTCTGCAGCAGCGAGCGCGCAGTGAACCGCCGCATCGATTGTGGCGCCGCCCTCGTAGAGGGCGAGAACGAGGTGAGCTGCGCCTCCTCCAGGCACATTTGGGCGCAGCGGAGATGTCGTTCGATCCAGTCCCTATCCCACAGCACGACAGGTCGCCCAACACCCGTGGGCTGGGGTAGTCGCACGATCGCGTTGAGCTCCTCTTCTGAGGCGTTGAAGAGCAGATCTGCGGCGTACCGGCTACGGGACGACTCAGTCGACGCGTTCCGCTCAACGGGCTGCCGATGGTCTGCGACCCGCTTTGCGGAAACGTTGGATAAGGGAGTGGGAGGTTCTCGCTCTTTGGTCATCCACACACCTCATGCCGGTGCGATGCACCAGTGAAGCCGGGCGCTGTACACGAAGCAAAAGGCACTGTGGGCGCCTTCATTATCACGGAAGCCGCGCCGCCACCCCGTGAAGCGAGACTTCGCGATCACCTACTTGCCTCATGCGTGAGCGCGCTCGCCGTCAAATCGGTTGTGCTGGGCAGCAACACGAAGTGTAAGGCTGGCGCCAAAAAGCTCGCGCATCCCGCGTGCGTTTTCCCGCATAGTACCTGCGTTGCAACACGCGGATATTCAACGAACGGTGAGATAGCAAACAAGCTCGCCGCAGTATCTGGTGTCGCAGTGACTCAAGTCGCTCGCGCGCTCAATACAGATTGGAACACGCACAGCGCAGTTCACCTTCTGAAAGGGAAGCGGGGGTACCCGGCGGGCGTCAGCGCTGCGGGCCGACGGTCTGCGTGGCGCTCATATCCCTGTGCCGCGTGATAGGTGAGCGGATGGTACACGCCGGCAGCAACAGGAAGTACAATAACAGGCATTCATCCAACGATAACAACGCATAGTGGCAGGTCCTGCCACCAGGGAGGTCACATGGCTGCGTACTACGTTAACAGACTTGCCCAGACCAACGGTGACCACGAGGTTCACCGCGATGGGTGCGCTTACATGCCGCAGCACAGGATATATCTCGGCCAGTTCACCAACTGCTGGCAGGCTGTCTTCGAGGCGCGCAAGTACTTTTCTCAGTGCAATGGCTGCTACTGGTGTTCCAGGGAGTGCCACACCAGCTAGTAGGAGAGCTCGCCAAAGTCACTGTGCGAGCGCGCTCGCATAGCTAGAGAAATGGCAATCGTCGGCGCAGAGCGCCGCATCGTTTCGGCTTCTCGTGGGAGATGCATGCACGGCATCCATCCGATGCCGAGTCCGTGTCATCGTCGAATGACGCCTTCGGCCGCTTTAGCCGCGAGAGACAGACATGAGAACGCTATTTCTCGCCTTTGTTGCGTTTACCCTTTCGTTGACCGGTTGTGCTGACGTTGCGGTAGTAGGGCGATCGAAGGGTGACGGTACACATGAGTTCGTTCCAGGAATTCCGTTCTTCGTGAAGAAGAAGGAGGAGACGCAGGTCACCGTGTACCGCCAGACATGGCTGCGGGTAAGACTTGCTGCGACAACAAAACTTCTTGATTCGCGCGGCGACAAAGCAACCCAAATCAGCGTGGGTGCTCAAGAGTTTGTGCGCGACATTCTCAAGCCACAAGACGCTGGGGCAAATCTGAAGAGCAGCTTGTTTGAGCTGCAGTAGATGCTGATCTATGCCAACACCGCGCCGAATGCTGACATAGACAAAATACTCGAGGCATTCAATGCGCTGCCCGCAATAGATCTTGCGAAGTGCAAGCCGCGTCCGGTTGTTTGCAGTAACGCGATTGAAACGTCATGGGTTGTGGACGACAGCGCGACGTACTACTTGAACGTCAAGCTGCCGTGGTTCGGCTCTGGGAGTCTCGCGCAGAAGCGTGCACCTGATGGCACCCGGACTGAGGCCAAATCGGAGGCGGAGACCAAGCTTGCAGAAGGTCTGAGTGACCTCATCCCGATGAAGGAGTATCTGACGAGTGAACTCGTGCCGTCGGCGGAAGAGGAGAAGAATGACGAGAAGGGCACTGGGTATCTGGGGGGCGACTCGCCGAGCCGTGGACTCGCGTCACAACGCTGTCGTTGACACTCGAGGAAGTTGGTTACGAGTACACGTTCTTGCGGCCCGTAGGCAGCATAGGTGTAGCGGACGACGCCGAGTCAT
>QGVC01000421.1 GCA_003242645.1 Pseudomonadota bacterium | reverse complement strand
ATGTGAACGCGGCAAAGAACATCCTGGCCGAAGCGCTCCGGATGGTGCGTCGAGAGGCCAGCTACCCACAGGAGGTCGGGAAAGTTACGCGCGAGGAGTGCCCGGAAGGTCAAAAGCAGACCTCTGCTCGAGGCCTGGGCACGATGAACCGCGAACTCATTGCGAAGCCCGCTGTGCGGGCGCGTCGACGTCGAGCCTGTCGGGAACAGGCGAAGGCGCCGACAGCATGAGACTCCGATGTAGACGCAGGAGGGTTTTCGGTGACATACGTGGCGTTGACCGCGGAGGATTTCGCGATCTTCAAGTCTCGCGTCTTTGACGGACGCGCGTGAGGGGTACGCTACCTTGCGCAAGACCGACGTGATGCGTACGCCATGTGGTGCTGGGCCGACCGGCCGAAACGGACACGTATGGCTTGCTCGCTCCCATCAAAGCTGAGCCGCTCGTAAGTCTATTCCGCATGATTCGACAGGCGCTCCGAACGGGGCGCCTTCGTTTTTTAAACGAGCACGGTCTTTACGTAATACATCCCTACCGTGCGCGAGCTTCCCACTGCCGGTGGCTACACACCCTGAAGGTCATGTGTGTTCACCAGGAGAGGACCTATTTCATGAAGACATCTCTAGCCTCCAAGGCTTTGCGGACCTGCCTCCAGGCTGGTTTGCCTGTGTTGCTGGTCGGGCCTCCTGGGGTGGGAAAGACGTCGCTCGTCAGTCAAGCGACCGAGGAGATCGGAGCGGATCTCATTGTCAGCCATCCGGCGGTCGGAGATCCCACCGACGTGAAGGGCCTGCCTTGGCTCGGCAAGTCGAAGACGGAAGCCACATTCCTTCCCTTCGGCGAGCTCGCGCAAGCGTTGCGAGCCACGAAGCCGACCGTATGGGTCTTGGACGACCTGGGGCAAGCGACCCCGGCAGTTCAGGCCTCGTACATGCAGCTGCTTCTGGCTCGTCGAGTCAACGGGCATGTGCTGCCGGATTGCGTGACGTTCGTCGCGTGCACTAACCGGCGAGAAGATCGGGCGGGTGTCAACGGCATCCTCGAGCCGGTAAAGAGCCGGTTCGCCTCGATCATCACGGTCGAGCCCGACTTCGATGACTGGTGCACGTGGGCGTACGGCGCCGGTGTGCCTCCCGAGGTGATCAGCTTCTTGTACTTCCGCAACGAGCTGTTTCACCAGTTCAACCCCACTGCGGACCTGGTCAACAGTCCGTGTCCGCGCACGTGGGAGCACGTCGGGAAGATCTTCAAGGCCGATCCGCCGCCCGAGGTCGCAGAGGAGCTCTATGCGGGCGCAGTCGGGGATGCGGCGGCACGCGAGTTCGTAGGCTTCCTGGAAATCCATCAGGAGCTGCCGAACCTCGACGCCATTCTGCTCGACCCGGACCAGGGTCGGATCCCCGAGAAGGTATCGGCGATGTTCGCGGTCTGCGTCGGTCTCGCCAAGAAGGCAACCGTACAGAACTTCCCGCGCATCGTGCGTTACGCCGAGCGGCTCTACGAAGCGGACAAGGGCGAATTCGCCGTCCTGCTCGTACGTGACGCTCTGCGCCAGGAGCCGAAGCTCCAGAGCACCCCGGCGTTCACCAAGTTGCTGTCGACCGAGCTCGGAAAGCTCTGGACAGCTTGATTCCACCCTTTCAGGAGACAGCGAAGATGATTCCGTCTCGCAACAAGGCGGTCCTGGTCTCGCTCAACGTGAGCATCTGGACAGCCAACAAGCACGATCGCGAGGCCTCGAAGGAGGTTGTCGATCAGAAGAACCTCAAGGGTGACCAGATGGCGCGTGTGTGGAAGAGCCTGCTGCCGAGGAACGAGTTCCTCAGCGCGATCCACGGGGTCGCGGCGAAGGCTCGCAAGTTCCACTATCGCAACACGTTCGGGTGGGTGCAGGAGGGTACGCGCCTTCTCCCTACGAAGAACTATCTGGCCTACATGGAGTTCATGCGCTCCGCGAAGGCGGACTTCCAGAAGGCAGTCGATGCCTTCTTGCAGGAGTACGGTCAGCTGCAGATTGCAGCCCGCGAAGCGCTGAACTCGCTGTACAAGGACTCCGACTATCCGTCGGTGGCATCGCTCAAATCGAAGTTCGCCTTCGAGACCGTCGTGATGCCTCTTCCTGCAGGCGAGTACTTCACCGCGGAAGTCGACGATGCGGAAGCCGAGCGCGTCCGTGAGGAGATCGAGAAGTCGGTGCAGGAGGCCTTCCGAGCCGCCAACCGCGACCTCTGGCAGCGGTTGTACACGACGATCAACAAGGTGCAAGAGCGCCTTGCGGATCCGAAGGGTGCCCGCGAATCGTCGCTGTCGAGCCTGCGCGAGATGCTCGCGCTCCTCGATCGGCTGAACGTGAGCGGGGACGAGCGGCTCGAGCGGCTGCGCAAGCAGGCCGAGGATCGGCTGAACGCGATGAGCCTGAAGGACTTGAAGTCCGACAAGGTCAAGCGCGAAGCGGCCATGGCCGAGGCTCAGCGCATCCAAGAGGCGATGGCTGCCTTCATGGGCAATAACGCCCATGGCTCGTAAGGCCAAGGAGGCGCCCGTCGACGTCAAGGGGCTCCTGCTCAAGGCCCGGTCGCAGTTGCTGCTGGACGAGGCGTTCTTCGGAACCCTCGCCCTGCGGCTCCCGCTGGTCGAAGACCCGAGCTGTGACACGATGTGGGTCGACGGGACGAAGATCGGGTACAACCCGGACTTTGTGCTCGAGTGCTCACAGGAGGAGCTGAAAGGCACACTCTGCCACGAGGTGCTGCATGTGGCCAACGGCCACTGCTGGCGCCGCGGGGACCGTGACGAGGAAGATTGGAATCGGGCGTGCGACTACGTCATCAATCCGATCTTGCTCGATGCCGGGTTTAAGCTCCCCGAAGGGGCCTTGGTCGATCCGAGGTTCAAAGGCAAGTCCGCCGAGGAGGTGTACGACCTCATTCACGTGCCGAAGCCCTCGGCACAGGGTGCGCCTCAAGGCGGGCAGGGTGGGCAGCAATTCTCGGACCAGTCGATCGGCAGCCCGAGCGGACAGTCGGAAGGCCAGGACGAGGAAAGTGACCAACCTCAGGGCAGCTCAGGGTCGGAAGCCTCCGAGGCAAGCAATGACCCCAA
>QGVC01000420.1 GCA_003242645.1 Pseudomonadota bacterium | reverse complement strand
GGATGAGGCCGATAGGCGCATCCTCGGCGCGGTTGCGCTCGGCCGGCACATAGCCCTTGCCGGTATCGACCGTGAACTCCATGCGGATTTCGGCCCCTTCGTCCAGCGTGCAGAGCACGTGGTCGGGGTTGAGAATCTCGACATCGCCAACCGTCTGGATGTCGCCCGCGGTGACGGTACCGGGCCCCTGCTTGCGCACGACCATGCGCTTGGGACCCTCGCCTTCCATCTTGATGGCGATTTCCTTGATGTTGAGGACAATGTCGGTCACGTCCTCGCGCACGCCGGCAATCGAGGAGAACTCATGCAGCACGCCGTCGATCTGCACGGCCGTGACTGCGGCGCCCCGGAGAGAAGAGAGGAGAACGCGGCGGAGCGCATTGCCCAGCGTCAACCCGAATCCGCGCTCCAGCGGCTCGGCGACCAGCGTGGTCAGCGTCCTTCCCTTGGAGGAAAACTCGATCTTGTTCGGCTTGATCAGTTCCTGCCAGTTTTTCTGGATCATGTTCCCATCTTTCCGTTCCCCCACCCCCTTCCAATCTTGATGGGTGACCTGAAAAGACCGCAAAAGCGCCCGCTAGTGGCAGGCGCTATGCGGCATTCGATATCGCTAGACGCGGCGCTTCTTGCGCGGGCGGCAGCCATTGTGCGGGATCGGCGTCACATCCCGGATCGACGTGATCATGAAGCCGGCAGCCTGCAGCGCCCGCAGCGCTGACTCGCGACCGGACCCCGGCCCGCAGACTTCAACCTCAAGGGTGCGCATGCCGTGCTCTTGCGCCTTCTTGGCGACATCCTCGGCGGCCATCTGCGCCGCAAACGGCGTGGACTTGCGCGATCCCTTGAAGCCCTGGGCTCCGGCCGACGACCAGGCAATCGCATTGCCCTGAGCGTCGGAAATGGTGATCATCGTATTGTTGAAGGTCGAATTGACGTGGGCAACGCCCGAAGAAATGTTCTTGCGCTCGCGACGGCGAACGCGGGTGGCTTCCTTGGCCATGTCGTTCCTTTCAGTCGATCTCTACGCCGCCGTAATGCCAGCGGCTACACCGTGATATGAATGGTCGGTGGCTACGGTGAAGGGATGAATTGCCATCCACCGTCCACCACCAACCAATTTACTTCTTCTTGCCGGCAATCGCCTTTGCGGGGCCCTTGCGGGTACGCGCATTGGTGTGCGTGCGCTGGCCACGAACCGGCAGCGAGCGGCGGTGGCGCAAGCCGCGATAGCAGCCGAGATCCATCAGCCGCTTGATATTCATCGAAACTTCGCGACGCAGATCGCCCTCGACCTGATAGTCACGGTCGATGGTTTCGCGAATGGCCAAGACCTCGGCGTCCGTAAGCTCATTGACACGACGCTCGGCGGGAATGCCGACCTTGTCGATAATCTCCTGGGCAAATTTCTTGCCAATGCCGTGGATGTACTGAAGCGCGATCACCACGCGCTTGTTGGTCGGAATGTTGACGCCGGCTATACGGGCCATCTTTTCTCTTTCTCCATTTGGGCCGGCTTCCCGCACGACGGGCCATCCGGCGCTTTTGCAATATCCCGCGTCCGGTGGAGGCCGGCCCCTGCGGGAGTTCCAGATTCAAAGCACATGCCCCGTCCTTTCGGACAGGCGAGATTCATGCCTGAGCGGGAGACGGGCCGCCATACTCCACGACGGCCGATCCGTCAAGTGTTTGATGCGACTTTCCGTTCCGGACTCGCGAGAAGTTCTTCGATCTGCCGGGTAACACCGTCTATGTCCGCCATGCCATCCACACCGGCCAACAGACCCTTGGCGTAGTAGTAGCCGATCAGCGGGGCAGTCTTCTTGTAATATTCCCGCAGCCTTTCCTCGAATACAGCCGGATTGTCGTCCTTTCGAACTGGCTGTCCAGCCGCCGCGGCTTCCTCGGCACGCTTGACGATTCTGCCTACGAGCGCCTTGTCGTCGACCACCAGTTCGATCACCACGTCGAGGGCCAGACCGCGTTCGCGAAGCATCGCCTCCACCGCATCGGCCTGGGCGAGCGTGCGCGGGTAACCGTCCAGGATGAAGCCATTTGCACAGTCAGGCTGGTCAATACGCTCTGCCACAATCGCGTTGACGATGGCATCGGACACCAGCTCACCCGCATCCATCACGGCTTTTGCCTTTAGGCCAACAGGCGTTTGGGCCTGAACGGCCGCCCGCAGCATATCGCCCGTCGAAAGTTGCGGAATGCCGTGCTTCTCGACCAACCGCTGCGCCTGGGTTCCCTTGCCCGCTCCAGGCGGGCCAAGCAATATCAGCCTCATCTGCCTCTCTTCCCTCCGCGCAACTTCGACTTCTTGATAAGCCCCTCATACTGGTGCGCGATCAGGTGACCCTGAATCTGGGCAACCGTATCGAGGGTAACACTGACGACGATCAGAAGCGAAGTGCCACCGAGGTAGAAGGGTATGCCAGTTGCGGCAATGAGATATTCGGGCAGCAAGCAAACGACGACCAGATAGATGGCGCCTATCACTGTAATGCGGGTCAGCACATAGTCGATATACTCGGCGGTCCGCTCGCCGGGTCTGTAGCCCGGGATGAAGCCCGAATGCTTCTTGAGCTGGTCTGCCGTGTCCTTCGGATTGAAGACAATCGCCGTATAGAAGAAGGTGAAGAATGCAATCATGCCGCCGTAGAAAATCATGTAGAGCGGCTGTCCGTGCCCGAGGGTGGCGAGCACTGCATTCGCCCAGCCTGGCAGGTTTGTGGTGTCCGAAAACCCGGCAAGCGTCGCCGGGAGCAGGAGCAGCGACGAAGCGAAGATCGGCGGAATGACGCCAGATGTATTCAGCTTCAGCGGCAGGTGGGAGGTGTCGCCCTGGAACATACGGTTCCCAACCTGGCGCTTGGGGTACTGGATCAGCAGGCGACGCTGGGCACGCTCGAAGAACACGATCAGGCCGATCACCACCACCGCGAGGATCAGGATCGCCAGGATAAGACCGGTCGAAAGAGCTCCCGTACGCCCCATCTCCAGCGTGGCGCCCAAGGCCTGCGGCATGCCTGCGATGATCCCGGCCAGGATGAGGAGGGAAACGCGTTTGCCGATGCCGGCGCCCGAAACTGGCTAACCAACCCACATA
>QGVC01000419.1 GCA_003242645.1 Pseudomonadota bacterium | reverse complement strand
GGGGGTGTTCATGGACTGGCCCGCTGACAAGGTCGAGCGTGTGCCGGTGGATCGACTGAAGGCATATCCACGTAACGCGCGTACACACACGGACGCCCAGATCGATCAAGTAGCGGCCAGCATCCGCGAGTGGGGCTGGACGATGCCGGTTCTCGTGGACGACAGGGACGGGATCATTGCGGGTCATTGCAGGGTCGAGGCTGCGAAACGATTGGGTCTGTCTGAGGTGCCAGTCGTTAGGGCTATCGGTTGGACAGACGAGCAGAAACGGGCCTATATCCTGGCCGACAACAAGCTCTCGACCAATGCCGGTTGGGATCACGATCTACTGAGGATTGAGCTGGAGGAACTCAGTGAGGCCGGGTTCGATGTCGAACTGATCGGCTTTAGCGAGGCGGAGTTGGCCAGCGAGTTGGGGTTGGTAGAACAATCCGAGGCTGAGACTAACCAGTTAGGCGAGATGCAGTACCGGATAATCGTCGACTGTGAATCGGAACAGCACCAGTCGTTGTTGCTGCAACAGTTTGAGCGCGAGGGATTGAAATGCCGTCCGTTAATGTTGTAGTCGAAACGAAGTGCAGCACTTCGGTTCGAGTGCGACAGTTGGAGGCGATTTTCGATGTGCCTCGTCAGGAGAGGAGCCGAATCGAGTTCAAAGGCGATATTCCAATCGAGGAATTTGATTGGAATGTCGGCCTGATCGTCGGGCCATCTGGGTGCGGGAAATCGACGATTTTACGCGAGGTGTTTGGTGGCGAACGTCCGTTGACGTGGGGAGGCGATTCTGTTGTAGACGATTTCGCCGAATCTCTGTCGATTGAGGAGATCTCCACGGCGTGTCAGTCTGTTGGTTTCAACACGATCCCTGCTTGGATGCGACCGTACTCGGTCTTATCGAATGGAGAGAGGTTCAGGGTCGAGCTCGCAAGACGCTTGCTTGAAAGCGACGATATCGTCGTAGTCGATGAATTTACCTCTGTCGTAGATAGGCAGGTAGCGCAGATCGGCAGCCACGCGGTGCAGAAGTATGTTCGGCGCGCTGGGAAAAAGTTTGTTGCAGCATCATGTCATTACGACATCATCGAATGGCTACAACCGGATTGGATCTTTGAACCGGCCACGATGACTTTTACTCGGAGGTGTCTTCAGCGACGCCCAGCGCTCCATTGCGAAATCAGACGAGAACCATGGGAAAGTTGGAAACTCTTCGCTCCGTTTCACTATATGAGCGCTGAGTTACACAGAGCAGCGAAGTGTTACGTGCTGTATGTTGAGGGTCGTCCTGCGTCATTTGCAGGAATGATCTTTCGTCCGCACTCAAAAGTGCGGAACATCTGGGGTATTTCAAGATTGGTGACCCTGCCTGATTTTCAGGGTCTCGGTTTGGCGTTCGCTCTGGCGGACAGAGTGGGGGCGGCGTATGCGGCGCAAGGGAAGCGAGTGAGAATGTATCCCGCTCACCCCGCGTTGATTCGCAGTTTCGACAAATCGAAGGTGTGGCGCTTGGAGAAAAAATCCGGATACGCCTCGGTGAGTCGGAGCGACAGGATTGGGTGGCGCGCTGGCGCGCGTCCCTGCGCGGTGTTTGAATATTGCGGTCCAGCAGACCCAGAGGCTGCAAAAGTCATTCATTGAATGAGAGCGCGATCTCCGCGAGATATTGACGACCAGCGTAAAGCTGTTGCACCGCTCTAGGTGCGTTGCCGATAGGGATTCGACGGAATCGTTTGATACGAGCGTTGATCCTGTCGCCGCTGTAGCCGTGCGACAGCACGGCGGGGCGACCTGCGTAACAAGTGCCTTCATGCCATCGCGGGCCGTAGGCCCGGTATTCGATGGTTTTTCGACCTGCGGCAAATTCTCTGAACCACCGCGTCTTCAGCGGGATGAATAACGGTTTCATCGTCGTCGCGGATTGGACTAGCACAAAGCCATCCTGTGGCCGAGGGCGACGGGCGTCAATGGTCGGCGTAAGTTGTTGAAATGAAAGGAAGAAAACCAAAGCCAACGCACCTAAAACTGGTCGCCGGGAACCCTGGGAAGAGGGCGTTAAATCGGGGGGAGCCTGTCCCGGAGGGAGACTTAACGGACCCTCCAGAGTGGTTGACTCCTGAGCAAAAGGAGTCGTGGCGGTACGCGATTGATCACGCGCCGTCTGGGCTTCTGAAAAAACTTGATAGATCCGCTCTTACGGTGTGGGTTGTCGCGGAGGACCTGCATCGGCAAGCCACACAGGCGGTTGCAAAGTTCGGTCTGATCACGAAGTCGCCCAAGCAGGGCGAGCCGATTCAAAATCCATATCTGCCGATTGTGAATCGACAGGCGCAAATCATGCTCAAGGCTGCTGCAGAGCTTGGATTCACACCGAGCAGTAGGAGCCGAGTAACAGTGAATGAGGATGTCGAGGAAGAGAGCCCGGCGAGAAAGTACCTCACGTGATCGAGCTACAGATTACGCCCGTGCTGTTGTAGATGGAGAAATCATCGCCGGACCTCATGTAAGGAATGCCTGCCGAAGGCATCTTGACGATTTAGAGCATGGGCATAAGCGTGGATTAGTTTGGGACCCTGGTCCTGATGGAGCAGGACGAGCATTCGGATTCTTTGAGGAAATGCTTTGTCTGTCCGAGGGGCAGTTTGAGGGCCAGCCATTCATTCTTCAGCCGTCTCAGGCATTTATCGTAGGATCGTTATTCGGCTGGAAGCGTGTTGATGGGCGGCGGCGATTCCGTCGCGCGTACATAGAACAAGGCAAGGGTAACGGCAAAACGCCGTTGTGCGCTGGAATAGGGCTTTACGGGCTCGTGGCAGATGGCGAGGCCGGGGCGCAAATCTACAGCGCGGCAAGCAAGCGCGACCAAGCACAGGTCATGTTTGCCGATGCCGTGAAGATGGTTCGGCATTCGCCGGACCTCGCTTCCGTTCTTGAGTTTAGCGGCGGCATCGGTCGCGAATTCAACATCGCTTATCACCGGCGCTCCAGTTTCTTCCGACCGGTGTCTAAGGAGACGGGGAAGACCGGATCTGGCCCGCGTCCGCATTTCGTGCTTGCAGATGAAATTCACGAGATGTCGGCTGGAAAGAACTTTGAGTTACTGGACCGAGGTTTAAG
>QGVC01000069.1 GCA_003242645.1 Pseudomonadota bacterium | reverse complement strand
GGGTCCATGCCCGGCAAGGTGATCCAGGCGATGCGGAAGGCCAAGCGGACCAATCCGCTCTTCCTGCTCGACGAGATCGACAAGATGGGCTCGGATTTCCGCGGTGATCCTGCGGCGGCGCTGCTCGAGGTGCTCGATCCGGAGCAGAACTCGACGTTCAACGATCACTACCTCGAGGTGGACTACGATCTGTCGAACGTCATGTTCGTGACGACGGCGAACACCCTCAACATCCCGCCGGCCCTGTTGGACCGCATGGAGATCATTCGCATCGCGGGCTACACCGAGGATGAGAAGATCGAAATCGCCAAGCGGCACCTCATTCCGGGCCAGAAGCAGGCGCACGGGCTTGAGGACCATGAGTTCTCGATCAACGATGACGCTCTGAAGCTTATCATCCGGCGCTACACGCGGGAAGCCGGCGTCCGTAACCTGGAGCGCGAGATCGCCAAGCTCGCCCGTAAGGCGGTGAAGGAGATCCTGACCGACGGCGTCAAGTCGATTGAGATCACGCCGGACAACATCGAGAAGTACCTCGGCGTGCCGAAGTACCGGTACGGTGAGGCCGAGCGCGAGGACCAGGTCGGCGTCGTCACTGGTCTGGCGTGGACCGAGGTTGGCGGTGAGCTCCTCACCATCGAGGGCGTCATGATGCCCGGCAAGGGCAAGATGACCGTGACCGGCAACCTTCGCGACGTGATGAAGGAGTCGATCCAGGCCGCCAACGCTTACGTGCGGTCGCGGTCGGTGGACTTCGGCATCCCGCCGACGCTCTTCGAGCGCAAGGACATCCACGTCCACGTGCCGGAGGGCGCGACGCCGAAGGATGGTCCGTCAGCTGGTGTCGCCATGGTGACGGCGATCATCTCGGTGCTGACCGGCATCCCGGTGCGCAAGGACGTGGCGATGACGGGCGAGATTACCCTGCGCGGCCGCGTGCTGCCGATCGGCGGCCTCAAGGAGAAGCTGCTGGCGGCGCTGCGGGCCGGCATCAAGAAGGTCGTGATCCCCGAGGAGAACGTGAAAGACCTCGCGGAGATTCCGGAGACCATCAAGAACGCCCTCGAAATCATCCCCGTCTCGCGGATGGACGAGGTGCTGAAGGTGGCTCTCGTCAGGATGCCCGAGCCGATCACGTGGGAGGAGCCTGCGACTACGGTCGCCGGCGCCGCGGATCGGGACACGTCCCACATCACGGCGCACTGATAGTGTCGCGTGCGCAACAGTTGGAAAGCCCCGCCGAAGATTCGGCGGGGTTTTTCACGAAATGGTGGGGAACTTCGCAGGTTTTGCCCGTGTTTGCGGGTGAATTCGCGTTTCTCACTTGACGGGCGGAAGTCGTTCGTACACCGCTCTGTCACCCGGAAGCAACTCGTCTCGGCCAGGGCCTCTTCAACCAAGAAGTGGTTCCGGGTCACATTCTCAACTTCGAGGACGTAGGAAGATGAGCAAGAAGGACTTGATCGACGCTGTCGCCCGTGCCGCGGAGCTATCGAAGGAGAAGGCCGGCGCTGCAGTTGATGCGATGATCAAGCACATCGAGAGCGCCCTGAGCAAAGGCCAGGAGGTCAGCATTCCGCCGCTCGGCAAGTTCAAGGTAGCGAAGCGCGCGGCGCGCACAGGTCGCAACCCTTCGACGGGCCAGGAGATCAAGATCCCCGCGGCCAACGTCCCGAAGTTCCAGCCCTCCAAGGCGCTGAGAGACAGCCTCAATCGCGCCTGAAGCCTTTTGGCCTCAGCAGCAGGGGCTGGGGCCGGCTTCGCATCTCAACTTCCGTACCGAGTTCCTGACGGATCCCGGGCCATATGTCCGGGATCCAATTCATCCATAGGTAGCTCGGTTCTACTCGCCTTTTGGGCAGCAACCACGGGCAGCGCGTCCGTGGTCTTCCGCGAAATCGATCAGCCGAACGGACCGCCGTTCCCGCGATCCTGGCGTTGAGCTGCTCCGCTGGAGAGGCGCACCGCGTCTTCTGCCGCTCGCACCAGGGCTTTGGCCTTGTTGATGCACTCCTGCTGCTCATTCTCTGGTATCGAATCGTAAACTATCCCAGCACCTGCCTGGATGTGCATGACGCCGTCTTTGACGAGCGCGGTTCTGAGCACGATGCAGGTGTCCATCTGCCCATCGGCGGAGAAGTAGCCAACGCAACCCGCGTATGGGCCGCGTTTGTCCTTCTCCAGCTCGTCGATGATCTCCATCGCCCGCACCTTCGGCGCGCCGGAGACGGTGCCAGCGGGAAACCCCGCCATGAGGGCGTCGATGGCGTCCTTCTTCGGATCGAGCCGCCCGATGACGTTCGAGACAATATGCATCACGTGGCTGTAGCGCTCGATCACGAAGCGCTCGGTCACCTTGACCGAGCCGATCTCGGCCACGCGGCCGACGTCGTTGCGGCCAAGGTCCAGCAGCATGAGGTGCTCGGCCCGCTCTTTCGGGTCGGCAAGCAGCGCCTCGGCCAGCGCTTGGTCCTCCTCCGCTGTTGCGCCGCGGCGCGCCGTGCCGGCAATCGGCCGGATCGTCACCTCTCCGCGACGGACGCGGACCAGGATCTCCGGGCTCGAGCCGACCAGAGAGAAGTCGCCGAAGTCGAGGTGGTACAGAAAGGGCGAGGGGTTGGTCCGCCGTAGCGAGCGGTAAAGTGCGAATGGCGGGAGCGGGAACGGGATCGAGAACCGCTGCGAGAGTACCACCTGGAACACGTCTCCGGCGGCGATGTACTCCTTGGCCCGCTCCACCATGGCCATGTACTCGGCGGGCGTCGTATTCGAGACCGGCTCCGGCAGCTCAGCCGCCGCGTCCTGGACAGCGAGGGCGTCTCGCGGAAGTGACACATCGAGGGCAACCGCGACACCGGCAAGTCTCTCCTGGGCAGCCTCGTAGGCCGCGCGGGCGCTGACTCCCCTGACGGGACGCACCGGCGTCACCAGGACCATTTCGTCCTTCACCGAATCGAAAATGACGATCAGGGTCGGACGGATGAGGATCGCGTCAGGAACGCCGAGAGCATCGCGTGGTGGATTGGGCAGGTGCTCGATCAGCCGTACCGTATCGTAGCCCATGTACCCGAAGACGCCGGCCGCCATTGGCGGCAGATCCTCCGGCAACGGGATGGCGGAGCGCGCAAGCAGCGCGCGCAAGGCTTCCAGAGTTGGCAGCGACTCGCGCTCGAACGCGTGCGGGTTGGTGCTCGGGTCGGTGTTGATTTCCGCCGTCTCACCGAATGCCCGCCAGACAAGATCCGGCTTGAGACCGATTATGGAGTAACGGCCGCGGACGGCGCCGCCTTCCACCGACTCGAGAAGGAAAGTCATGGCCGAGTCGCGGCCAGGCACGCTTGTCAGTTTGAGGTAAGCGGAGACAGGCGTTTCGAGATCGGCGATCAACCGTGCCGAGACGACCTGCGGTTCACCCTTCTCGTAGCGTTCTGCGAAGGCAGCGTACCCTGGCGCCACATCGAGCGCAGCTTTGACCGGCGTGCTCACCAGCAGGCCCCTTATTGCTGATCTGATGCGATGCCCACGGCCCGCCGGTAAGCGGCTTCGTTGATGCTCACGCCAAGGCGATCCTGAAGCGCTGTCAGATATCCGGTGAGGATATCGCTCTCCAACTGGCGGTTGAGCTCGGTCCTCAGCTGAGACAGCTCCTCGGGAGTCGCTGGAGGTGCCGGAATGATCTCGGTGACCTTGAAGACGACGCGCGATTTTCCGTCACGAGTCTCAGCGGACCCAGTACCACCCTCTGGGAGGATGAATGCCTGGCCAACTGCACCATCGGGTAGCCCAGGCGCGCCACCAAGCCGCTTGACGTTGCGAGCCGTCTCCAGCTTGCCGCCGACCTCTTTGGCCAGCGCCTCCATGCTCTCACCTTGACCGGCGCGCTCCGCCAGCTTGGAGCCAAGCTCCGACAGCCGACGCCGCATCTCCTGCTCGCGCCAGAGCGCCGTAACGTCAGCCTCAGCTTCCTCAAAAGAACGCTGCCGCGCCTCCGTCACGGAGATGACGTCGACCCAGGCATAGCCACCGTCAGCGAGCTCAACGGCGTCGCCCTCGAAGCCCACTTGGCCCTGGAAGGCGGCATTCAAGATCCGCTGTGCATCCGGGACATCCAGAGCGGTTGACCCGTCAGGTGCCTTCCCCGCCCGATCCGTAGCTTCAATTTCCAGGAAGGGCAGACCGAGCTCCTGGGCAATCTCCTTGAGCGGCTTGCCAGCAAAGCGGCGGCCGTCGATTTCGTCATAGAGGCGGTTTAGCTCCGTGCTCGCCTTGTCCTGCGCAAGGCGATCGCGAACCTGATCCCTTACCTCATCGAGGCTCATCTGCTTGCCCGGCTGGATTTCGGTCACCTTGACGATCACCGTCGAGAAGCGACCATCGATTACGCCGGACACGGCACCATTCTCGAGCGAAAACGCCGCCTCCGCGACGGCCGGATCGATCATGTCCCTCCGCGCCAGGAGACCTAGTGTATAGTCCTCCTCCGCGATCCCGCGTTCCTTCGCGATCTCTTCGAAGCTCTTGCCCTGGGCGATGGCCGCGGCAGCCTGCTCCGCATCCTGACGATTTTCAAAGGCAAGCTGCAGCACGCGCCGGCGCTCGGGAACTTCGTAGCGCGCCTTGTCGTGCTCGTAGGCGGCGGCCAGCTCTTCCTCAGTGATCGGAATGCGCTTCTTCACCTCGTCGATGTTGAGGTTGATGATCGCCAGCTTGCGGTACTCCGGCGTCATGAAGCGCTCTTTGTTGGCCTCGTAGACCTCCCGGAGCTTGGCCGGGTCCGGCTCCGGCAGAGTGATGGCCACGTTGGGGTCGATCGTGAAGTGCTCGATCGTGCGGGCTTCGTTGCGATACTTGTGGAGCGCTTCGACGAGTGCATCGGGCGCGCGTACGCCTGCCGTTATCGCATCGGTCAGCTGCTGCCGAATCTCTTCGCCGCGGCGGAGTGTAAGGAAGCCGTACTCGCTGAGGCCGAGCTGGCGCGCCACGTTCTCGACCATCATGCGATTGAACGTGCCGTCGGGGTTCTGAAACGAAGGATCGTTGCGAATGGCCTCTGCGACGGCTTCATCGGTGATTGAGAGGCGCAGCTGCTCCGCGTGCGCGTCCACGGCCGCGGAGCCGATCAGGCGCGAGAGCACTCGCTGATCGATGCCGAAGGCGCGGGCCTGCTCCAGCGTTGGCCGACGTCCGAGTTGCCGGGCAAGCAGGTCAATTTCGAGCTGCAACGCGCGCTGGAACTCGTCGGACGTGATCTCCTTCTTTCCGACGCGGGCGAGCGCACCCTCGTTGTAGCCTGTGAAGACATCGGCCACGCCCCAGATGGCGAAGCTGACAATCAACAAGCCCAGAAATATTTTCGCCACCCAACCGGTGGCTCCGCGTCGCAGGGCGTCAAGCATCGATCAGGTCTTGTCCTTGTGCTTGGCCGTGTCCTCCGCCCGGGAATTCAACAGGAAAGGCGTGCCCCGGCGGCCACGGCCATGTTCATCTCGATGTGATAAGAAGCCCAGCCCGTCCTTGAATGCAAGGCAGGATCACCTGATCATAGCGACGCGTCAGCGCGTTCCCCACACGCGAACGAAAAATCGCAAGGAGCCTTCATGACTGCGACGCCGCCAAACCCCGCTCCAATTCGGCCGCTCATTGCAGGGAATTGGAAGATGAACGGGCTCCGGGCCCAGCTGGCGGAGGCAGAGGCGGTGCGCGATGCACTCGTTCGCGATGAGGTGCCGCACGGCATCGACGTGATGATCTGCCCGCCCGCTACCCTCATAATGGAGCTGGCCCGCATGGCGGAGGGCACGCGGCTCGCTGTCGGCGCACAGGATTGCCATTGGCTGCCTTCCGGCGCCCACACCGGCGATATTTCGGCGGAGATGCTGCATGACGCGGGGGCGACGGCGGTGATCGTTGGCCACTCGGAGCGACGCGCCGATCACGGGGAGCTCGACCACATCGTGAAGGCCAAGGCGGAGGCCGCGCTGCGCGCTGGGATTTCCGCGATCATCTGCATTGGCGAGACCGCAGGCCAGCGGCGGGCCGGTTTGACGCTCGATGTGGTCAGGCGACAGCTCGCGGGGAGTGTTCCTGAGGCGGCGACAGCAGCCGATACGATCATCGCCTATGAGCCCGTGTGGGCGATCGGCACAGGGCTCACCCCGACCCCTGCCGAGGTGGAGGAGGTCCATGCCTTCATCAGGAAGTATTTGGAGGAGAAATTCGGCAACCAGGGCCGGGAGATGCGCATTCTGTATGGAGGCTCCGTGAAGCCCTCGAACGCGAAGGAGCTGCTTGCCGTACCGAACGTGAACGGTGCGCTGGTCGGTGGTGCCAGCCTCAAGGCAGCCGATCTGCTCGGCATCGTCGCAGCATGTCCGGCGTGATGAGGGCGTGGCGCAGGAACACGAAGGAGCGGCAGCATGCATTTAGCGGCTTTAGGACTGCGCGCCCTGCTGGTGGCGGGGGGCACTGCGCTGCTCATGCCTCTCACAGCTGCGCTTGCTGCTCCGCTTGATAACGAGACATGCGCAATGCTCCGGAATGAGCGGCAGCAACTCGAAGCGGCCGGCGTACGGGAGAGCATGGCGAAAGACCCTCTATGGTCCGCCGCCAACCTGCCCCCCGCAAGGCTCAATGACATCAAGCGGCTGATCGAGCTCGACGAGCAGATCACGTTCAGATGCCCGCCGCTGGAGGCTGTGGTTGCGACTGCCGAGGGCAAGACAGAGGGCAAGACAACGGTTATTCCGCTTCCGACCCGGAAGCCAAACGCCAAGCGTGCTGCTCCGGCGCCGCGCCGCAAGCCCGCCGCTCATTAGTCAGGGGTGCTGAGCCTCTGCGGCGTTGGGAGGGGGTGGCGGCAGCCCACACGTTGGTGTAGAAGGCCGCAATCCCCACATCGCTCATTCGATTTCCGCAACTTCAACGGAAGCGAGCCGAAATGGTCACCGTCGTCCTCCTCATCCACCTCATGATTGCCGCTGCGTTGGTTGCCGTGGTGCTACTGCAGCGGTCCGAAGGCGGTGCGCTGGGTATCGGAGGCGGTGGCGGTGGATTTCTGACGGGACGCGGCACGGCCAATTTGCTGACGCGCCTGACCGCCGGGCTGGCCGCGGCGTTCTTCCTGACGAGCACGATCCTGTCGCTGATGGCTCAGCGCTCGGCTCCGCCCTCCGTGTTTGACCAGCCTGCGACCGAGGCGCCAGCCGCGCCTGGCCAGGACAGCACGTCGGGCGGCGGCGTCCTCGACCGCCTCCAGTCACCGGGGACGCCTAGCGTTCCGCAGGATCGCTGAGGAAGCTCTCAGCTCTTCTTCGTAATTGCGCGACTCCGCAGTCCGGCTTTCTCGGGGTGGATGTGTGCTGCGCACGATGCACAACGCCGTGTCTTGCCCGGCTCAGGGTTGCCTAGCCGCGCGACGAGAGACTACACCAGTGACGCGGGAGGGATGATCGATCCCTGAGGACGAGACTGGGAGGACAAGGCATGGGCATTCTGACCACTCGGCGCACGTTCTTGGCCGTTGCGCTCTCCGCAACGCTGGCGCTGCCGGCCTCAGCACAGCAGATGGACCATCTCACGATCATGGCGCCCGCTGCACCGGGTGGCGGCTGGGACGGTACGGCCCGTGCCATGCAGGAGGTGCTGCAAGCCGCGGGCATCGTGAAGTCCGTCACGGTGGAGAACGTGGCTGGCGCTGGTGGCACCGTGGGAATTGCCCAGTTCGTCAAGAAGAAGGGCGACGGCACCTCGCTGATGGTCTCCGGCCTCGTGATGGTCGGGGCTATCCTGTCGAACAAATCGCCGGTTACCCTGGCTGACGTCACACCGATCGCACGGCTCACCTCGGAGTGGGAGGCGATCGCCGTACCCGTCGATTCCGATATCAAGACGCTCGATGACTTGATCGCCAAACTGAAGGCCGACCCTGGCTCCGTTTCATGGGGCGGCGGCTCCGCGGGCGGCACGGACCACATCGCGGCCGCGCTCTTCGCCAAGGCCGTCGGCGTCGATCCCGCGAAGGTCAACTACATCGCCCATTCCGGTGGCGGCGAGGCCATGGCCTCGATCCTCGGCGGCCATGTCACCCTCGGCATCAACAGCGCATCTGAGCTGGAGCCGCAGGTCAAGGCCGGGAAGCTACGGTGGCTGGGCGTGAGCAGCGATCAGCGTATACCGGGCATCGATGCGCCCACCTTCAAGGAGCAGGGCGTAGACCTTGTCATCGGCAATTGGCGCGCAGTTATGGCACCTCCCGGAATTTCTCAAGCCGACCGCGAAAAGCTCACCGCGGTCATCGATGCGATGGTGAAATCGGAGCAGTGGAAGAAGAAGCTCGCTGAGCGTGGTTGGCTCGACAATTATCTCGCGGGTCCTGAGTTCGAGCGCTATCTCGCCGAAGAGAATGAGCGGGTGACCGAGGTTCTTAAGTCTGTCGGACTCGTGAATTAGCTCGGTCTTGCATCGCGCTGCCGTTCGCCTGCAGGCGGGCGGCAGCTTCGACCATTGGAGAGATCCGTGACGGGCCGCTTCAATGCCCACGCGCTGGTTGGGCTGGCGCTTGTGCTCATCGGCGCTGGTCTTTTCGTCAACGCGCAGGACATTCACGTTTCGCCGGCCGTGGTGCTTCTCGGTCCGCGGCTCTTTCCCATGATCGTTGCGATCGCGCTTGTTGCGCTTGGAGCTCTTACCATTCTGACCGCGCTGGTCGCACCACGCGAAAACACTCTAACGGATGGCGCGCATCGTGCGCCCGAGAACGACTGGTTTTCTTTTTTCACAGCGCTTTCTGGTCCGGTATTATTTCTGATCACGGTGGACTACCTCGGCTTTGCCGTCGCCACCGCCTTGCTTTTCGCCGCCGTCGCGCGCGCATTCGGATCGCGGCGCCCGCTCCTCGACCTCGGCATCGGAATCCTCATAGGTTTGATCATCCTCGCCGTGTTTTCCTACGGGCTCGGGCTCATGCTGCCATTAGGGTCTGTTTTCGACAGCTTGCTCCGCGGGTGAGGGGATGGACGTTTTCAGCAATCTCGCCCACGGCTTCGCGGTCGCTCTCACGCCGCTCAATCTGATGTGGTCGCTGGTGGGCGTCACGCTGGGCACCGCGATCGGCATTCTTCCCGGCATAGGTCCGGCGTTGACCATCGCCCTGCTGCTGCCGGTCACCTACAAGCTCGATCCAACGTCAGCATTCATTATTTTCGGCGGCCTCTATTACGGGGCCATGTACGGCAGCTCGACGACGGCCATTCTGATCAACACGCCGGGAGAGACGGGCTCGCTCGTCACGACCATCGACGGCAACAAAATGGCCCGCAAGGGACGCGGGGCCGCGGCGTTGGCAACGTCCGCAATTGGCTCTTTTGTTGCCGGCCTTATCGGCACGTTGCTGTTGGCAGTGTTGGCGCCCGAGGTGGTGAAGCTCGCGCTGTTGTTCGGCCCGGCTGATTATTTCGCGCTGATGGTCGTTGCCTTCGCTGCCGTCTCGGCATTGCTCGGCAGCTCGGTTTTGCGAGGCCTGGTTTCCCTGTTTATCGGCATTGCGATCGGGCTCGTCGGGATCGATCAGCAGACTGGCCAATCGCGCTTCACCTTCGGAATCCTCGAGCTGCTCGACGGGTTGAGCGTTGTGCTCGTAGCCGTTGCCCTATTCGCGGTGGGTGAAGCCCTGTACCTCGCCTCTCGAGCGGACCTGCGGCGGGAGGAGATCGTCCCTGTTAAAGGCCGGGCGTTCATGACGCGCGAAGACTGGGCACGCTCGTGGAAGCCGTGGCTCAGGGGCACGCTGATCGGGTTCCCGTTCGGAGCTCTTCCGGCTGGCGGCGCCGAGCTGCCGACCTTCATTTCCTACAAGGTTGAAAAGTCGCTCTCGAAAAAACCGGAGGAGTTCGGCGAGGGGGCCATTGAAGGAGTGGCGGGGCCGGAAGCGGCCAATAACGCTGCTGTTGCTGGAGTGCTCGTTCCGCTGCTGACTTTCGGTCTACCGACATCTTCAACGGCCGCAATCATGCTGGCAGCATTCCAGCAGTACGGCCTGCAGCCGGGACCGCTCTTGTTCTCGTCGAACAGCGCGCTCGTATGGGGTTTGATCGCGAGCTTGCTGATCGGCAACGCGATGCTGCTGGTTCTCAACCTGCCGCTGGTCGGCCTTTGGGTGCGGCTGCTCTATATTCCAAAGCCTTGGCTTTATGGTGGCATTTCCGTTTTCGCGATGCTCGGCGTTTATGGAATCAACCGTTCAACCGTCGACGTTATTGCTTTGATCCTCCTCGGCCTCCTCGGCTCCATGCTGAGGCGGCTGGATTATCCGATTGCGCCGGTCATCGTCGGCCTGATCTTGGGGCCGCTAGCTGAAATTCAGTTTCGCCGTGCCGTGCAAATCAGTCAGGGCGATCTGTCGGTATTCTTCACGCGACCGATCTCGGCAGGGCTGCTGACTATCGCAGCCCTGATGTTGATCGGCGCCGCTGCCGCCCACTGGCGCAGAAGCCGGAAGGCGGCATTTGCCTAGCTCATTGGCGCAAAACGTCAGGCTGCTTCCGCCATGCTGACGATCGGCTGGTCCGGGAAGGAGAGCTGTTCGCGGGCCCGCCATTCGTCGGTCACGTAGTTGACGATGAGCGACTTGCGCACGCCGTTGATCTTGCGCGGTTCGAAGCCGTGATAAGTGTTATCCGACGGCACGAAAATCATCGCGGAATTCGAAGCGAAGGGCGAGCGCCCGACGTGCCGCTTTTCGCTGTCATAAAGATCCGTTCCGAGATCGGCGTGGCTCGGATCGCGCGACAGGTAGATCAAGAATGTGAACAGCTTGACGCCTAGGTCCGTATGCGGCTCGAGCCAGAATCCGTCCGTATCCTGCGCATACTCAATCCGTAAATAAGCGCCGCCCAGCCGAATGCCGAAGTGGCGCTCCACTGCGCCGGTTACACGCGGATCCTGCAAGGCTTGGGCAACGGAAGCCACGATCGGGAATTTCGCCTGGTTCTCGCGGTCGAAATACTTCCGCGTGGCATTATGAAGCTCGCGTTTTCCGGAGACGCCGTTGAGCGCCGGGGGAGGGAAAGGAAGCTCGAGAATTTCGTCGACAGCAGGCTCGGGAATGCAACGGGTTAGCAGCCAGTGGCGAAAGGGGAACTCGTGCACTTCAGCCGCGGCGAAGCTCTCAAGGAGCGATTGGATGATGGCGCCGGATGCAATTGTCATACCGCTTACCCCGTGATTGATGACGAAGATGAAGCAAGCGCGCCTTCAGGTAGAGTAACGCGGCACATACACGTAAAGCGCGAACCACTGATCAATGGCGACAATGGGGCAAAACTGTGTCACGGCGCGCCTCGTCCACGATCCGTGGTTGCGTTCGTGCGAGACATCGACAAGAACCGGCGAGTCAGTTGTGATGGCCCGACGGATGGGGAGGGGGCCATCAAGCAATGGAGGGGACTCGCGGAAGAAGGGATTGCGCCGAGGCAAATCATTCGCGCAAAAGTCCTTCTTCGCTCGGCAGGCGTGGTCGCTTGCCTGGGATCGGTTGCCTTGTCGTTGTGACAGGGTTACAGCTGGCCACGCTCGATCTGATCCTGACGGCGGCGCGTCGGCGAATGCCGAATACGGAGTTCGAGTTTCCAAATCGGATCACGACCCGTCGCAGCAGCTCCTCGGACGCGGAGCTCGTTGTGACGAGAAGACTATTTCGTCAGATCGAGCAGGAGGGCGGGTTCGTCGCAACTTGGCAATCCGATGGTCAGCGTTTCGGCTTGCCCGACAGCTTGCGCAAATTGCTCCTCGACGGCCGCACGGCCGTCATCGCAGCACCCCCGGAGGTTGTGGACGAGCTACGTGGGTTCGGAGCGGACCTGCGTGTCATTCGCCTCACCTGCCGGCTCGACGCCGCCTTGGCGTCTCTGACGCCGCGAGCTTGCCTACGACGCATCGTCGGGCCGCGGCTGGCTAGACGGCTTGAGGCTCGTTCTCTGGCGCCGAGGACTGACGTGATCCCTTATGCCGGCGATATTCCGTCCGCAATTCAGGCGTTGACCGATCGCATGGCACGCCTCGAGCATGAGCTTCTCTCGTTAGCAAGCACACCACCTCCCCAGGCCAGTTCTCAAACGCCAACAAAAGGCATCCGAGGGCGGCGCACCTCCGCAACGGCTGCGGCACTGTAGCGGGTTTGTCGCACGCAAAATTTCTGCGAGCAGCTCATCCCACTAACCAGCCATCACGGGCATGCCTTGCGGTCCGAGCGACAGCTGCGGGGAGGGGAATGTCGCTTTTTGTTGAAATCCTTACGCAGGTTACACTTCCGATCATCTCGCTCGTCGCGATGGGCTGGATTCTTCAGCCGCGGCTGAAGCTCGACGTCGGCAGTCTCAATCGGCTCCAGGTTTACGTGGTCATGCCGGCGTTTCTGGTGCACTTCCTGTCGACCGGCAATCAGCCCCTCTCGGTCGTGTGGCCCGTCGTCTACTTCGGCGTCGTGCAGTTCCTGATCCTGATCCCCCTCGGCTGGTTGCTAGTTCTGATGTTTCGCATGCGCCGGTCGTTGGGGCCCATGATGGGGCTGGGAACCGCCTACGCCAACGTGGGCTTCTTTGGCATCCCCGTGACGCAGCTCGCGTTCGGGCCGGACTATCTGATTTATCAGTCGGTGCTGACAGCGTTGATGGCCATTCTCGTCTGTACGGTCGGCGTCTGGCTGTTGGCGCCCTCCGGTGGCAGCAAGCTTGGCAAGCTGCGAAATGCCTTTGAGACGCCGCTCATACCTTCGGTCATCCTCGGCCTTGCGCTGCGTGGTCTCGAGGTCGAAATGCCCGTGGTCATCAGCCAGCCATTGCAGTTCCTCGGCTCCATTTTCACGCCGCTGGCGCTCTACACATTGGGCGCACAGGTGGCTGCAGCGCGAGCCGTGAAGATCGAGCTTGGGCCTCAGACCTTGATGCTCGTGCT
>QGVC01000418.1 GCA_003242645.1 Pseudomonadota bacterium | reverse complement strand
TCAGACGGCGAGCGCTCCGCGGTGCTCGACCTTGAGGTCGAATGCAGCTGCGAACAGAGCCTTCGTGTAGTCGGACTTCGGTGCGCGGAAGATTTCCTCGGCCGGGCCTTCCTCCACCACCTTGCCGTTGCGCATCACGATGATGTAGCTCGACAGCGCCCGCACGACCTTCAGGTCGTGACTGATGAACAGGTAGGCCAGATTGTGCCGGCGCTGCAAGTCCCTAAGCAGATCAACGATTTGCGCCTGCACGGACATGTCGAGGGCGCTGGTCGGCTCATCGAGCATCACGAACTTGGGCTGCAGCACCATGGCCCGCGCGATGGCGATGCGCTGGCGCTGGCCGCCGGAGAACTCGTGCGGGTAGCGGTCTTGCGCCTGCGGATCGAGGCCGACCTCGCTCAGCGCCTGGGCCACGCGGGCGCGGCGCTCCTCGTAGCTCAGGTGCGGTTGCTGGATGAGCAGCCCTTCCTCGATGATCTGGCCGACTGAGAGGCGCGGGGACAGCGAGCCGTACGGGTCCTGGAAGACGATCTGCATCTCCTTGCGCAGCGGCCGCATGGCCTTCGAGTTGAGGCCATCGATGCGCTTGCCGAGGTAGGCCACCTGCCCCTGAGAGGAGATGAGGCGCATGATGGCGAGGCCGAGCGACGTTTTGCCCGAGCCGGACTCGCCCACAACGCCCAGTGTTTGGCCGGCGCGCAGCTTGAGCGACAGTCCGTCCACCGCCTTCACGTAATCAACAGTGCGCCGCAGAAGGCCCTTGCGGATGGGGAACCAGACCTTGAGATCCTCCGTCTGCAGCACGATCGGCGCCGAGGGGTCCAACGGCGGTGGGCTGCCCTTTGGCTCGGCACTGATGAGGTGGCGCGTGTAGGGGTGCTGCGGGTTGGCGAAAACGTCCGCTGTCTTGCCTTCCTCCACCACCTTGCCGTTGTTCATCACGTACACGCGATCGGCCATCTTCCGCACGATGCCGAGGTCGTGCGTGATGAGAAGCATGGCCATGCCGAGCTCGGACTGCAGCTCCTTCAAGAGCTCCAGGATTTGCGCCTGGATGGTGACGTCGAGCGCGGTCGTCGGTTCGTCGGCGATCAGCAGGTCTGGTTCGTTGGCGAGCGCCATGGCGATCATGACGCGTTGGCGCTGGCCGCCCGAGAGCTGGTGAGGGAAGGCGGAGAGGCGCTTCTCGGGATCGCGTAGGCCGACGCGGCGTAAGAGCTCCAGCACGCGCGCGCGGATGGCCTTGTCGTCCAGGCCGCGGTGCACCTTCAGCACCTCGCCCACTTGCTTCTCGATGGTGTGCAACGGGTTGAGCGAGGTCATCGGCTCCTGGAAGATGATCGAGATCCGTGCACCACGGATATCCCGCATCTCCGCTTCGGAGACCTTCAGCAGGTCTTTGCCGTCGTAGAGGATCTCGCCCGTCGGGTGTGAGGCGGCAGGATAGGGGAGAAGGCGCAGGATCGACAGGGCCGAAACGGTCTTGCCGGAGCCGGATTCGCCCACGAGGGCGACCGTCTCACCCTTGTTGATCTCGAACGAAACGCCTTTGACGGCGAGGTTCGTAGTGTCGCCCGATCGGAATTCCACCGAGAGGTTGCGAACCTGGACGAGGGGTTGGCCAGTCTTCATACAAACCTCACCGGAATGTCTTGCGCGGATCGAGCGCGTCGCGCACGGCCTCGCCAATGAAGATGAGCAGGCTCAGCAGCGTGGCGAGGGTGAAGAAGGCCGTGAGGCCGAGCCACGGGGCCTGCAGGTTCGCCTTGCCCTGGGCCAGTAGCTCACCGAGCGACGGCGAGCCGGGCGGCAGGCCGAGCCCGAGGAAGTCGAGCGCGGTGAGCGCCGTGATGCTGCCGGAAAGGTTGAACGGCAGAAACGTCAGCGTTGCCACCATCGCGTTCGGCAGCAGGTGCTTGAACATGATCTTGCGGTCGGAAAGGCCGAGCGCGCGGGCTGCCGTGACGTACTCGAAATTTCGGGCGCGCAGGAACTCTGCCCGCACCACGCCCACCAGCGACACCCACTGGAACAGGAGCAGCACGCCAAGCAGCGTCCAGAACCCCGGGACCAGCACCGACGAGATGATGATCAGCACGTAGAGCGACGGGATCGACGACCAGATCTCCAGCACGCGCTGGAAGAAGAGGTCGACGCGGCCGCCGAAGTAGCCTTGCACTGCACCCGCGGCGATGCCGATGACCGACGAGAAGAACGTCAGCAGAAGCCCGAACAGCACCGAGATGCGGAAGCCGTAAATCACGCGGGCCAGCACGTCGCGGCCCTGATCGTCGGTACCCAGCCAGTTGCGATTGCCCAGTTCCTGGAAGCGCGCGAGCTGATCAGGCGGCGCCTCGCACAGTTCCGCGCTCGTGGCCCAGAACGGCGGCGCCGGGAAGCCGAGGCAACGGTCTTCAGGCCCCTTGATCCGCGGATAGTCCTTGTTGATCGAGGTGTATGAGTAGCGGATCGGCGGCCAGATCATCCAGCCGTTACTCTCGATCTCGTCGATGATGAACGGGTCCTTATAGTCCGTCGTCGCCAGGAAGCCGCCGAATTTGGACTCCGGATAGTCGACGAACACCGGGAAAAGCAGCTCGCCCTTGTAGGAGACGACCAGCGGCTTGTCGTTGGCGATGAACTCCGCGCTGAGGCTCAGCACGAAGAGCACGAGAAAGATCCAGAAGCTCCAGTAGCCGCGCCGGTTGGCCTTGAAGTTTTCCCAACGCCGGCGGTTGATCGGCGACAGCTGGAAACGACCCACCGTGCCGCGCTTCCGGCCGATCCAGGACGTCGGCTGCCGCTGGAAGGGGGGCGTGGTCGCGATCTTCTCCTGGACCTCGATGCTCTCTGCATTCTCGCCGGGAGAGGGCGTCTTCAACTTGTCGTCTGTGCGCATGTCCATGTGCTCAGACCTCCCGGCTCTCGAAGTCGATCCGTGGATCGATCAGCGTATAGACGAAGTCCGAGATCAGATTCACCACCAGACCGACGAGCGAGAAGATGTAGAGGGTCGCGAACACGACCGGATAGTCGCGGTTGATGATACTCTCGAAGCCGAGGAGCCCGAGGCCATCGAGTGAGAAGATGGTTTCGATCAGCAGCGAGCC
>QGVC01000417.1 GCA_003242645.1 Pseudomonadota bacterium | reverse complement strand
GAAAGGCTGCCTTGGCCGCACGCATCTCCAAACCAGTCTCGTGCCATTCGCTCCGTCATAGCTTCGCGACTCATCTCCTCGAGAACGGCCAGGACATTCGCACGATCCAACAGCTCCTTGGTCACAAAGATGTCAGCACGACGATGATCTATACGCACGTCATCGGCCGCGGCCCGACGGGTACCATCAGTCCGCTCGATTCCTGCGTGCGCTTGACACACGCGCACGTCGACGCCCACACCACGCATCCTTGAGCGCCGCTCTCTCAAAAACCCGCGCTACTCCGCGCCCGCCGCCTCCTGAGGGGCATCACCACCAGCGAGCGCGAGACCGGTCCACACCATCACGAGGCTCGTCAGCGAAACGAGTCCCGCGCTCGTCTGACCGGTGACGCCGAGCGCCTCGCCGGTGTGCAGCGTAGCACTTGTTCATTCTGAAACCGCATTCGGGCGTGCCGATCGACCGTCAGCTGCTCGAGCAGATTCGCTGCATGGCAGCGAGCGGGCAGCTCGCCCCGGCACGGAGCTGCCTTCGATCCGCGACCTGGCGCTGAAACACGCGATCAATCCGATGACCGTGTCCAAGGTGTACACGTTGCTCGAAGCCGAAGGCGTGCTTGAGCGCCATCGCGGCAAGCCAATAACGGTGCCGCGGCCGAAGCGCACGCAGTCGCCGCTCGCGAAACGCCTCGAGCAACTCGAGCCGCTACGTCGAGCAGGTCGTGCTGGCCGCTCGCCAGCTCGAGCTCACGGAACAGGATGCAATCAAAGCCTTACATGATGCTTAGGAGAGGACCGATGCCCCACCCGTTCATAGCCGAGCACGGACTCGGTAAGTCGTTCAACGGCAGGTCCGTTTTGGCCGACGTCTCGTTCACGGTCGAGCCCGGCGGGACGTCGTCGGCGTGCTCGGCAAGAACGGCGCCGGCAAGACGACGCTGCTCGAGCTCGTGCTCGGCTTTACGCCGGCCACCTCCGGCGGACAGCTATGCTCCTCGACCGGATCCAGCGACTAGGTATTTCAGAAAACGACTTTGTTTTCAGCGCACAATATTTGTGGGGTGAGAACAAAGTCGTTTCCTGCCCGCTACCTCAAGTACTTACAGTGCAGTATGCAACAGAAATCGCTGACGTATAGCGACCGGCCTGCGTCCTTTCGTGCAGCCGTGCTATGAAGTCAAACGGCGCCAGATCTCAGCCGACGCGGGGATGGAGCCCCCTGGGCCGGGGAAGGCGCCAAACTACTCGCATGCTGGTCGGCCTGCCTGCGCATCTTCCGATTTCCGCCCAACGAATCATTGAGCTCCGGATTGCCACGGCTCTACCGTGGAGCCCGGCGGAGCTATCTCCGCTACTGCACCGTGTCATGCGGTCTAGCGGGGGCAGGCATTGGGATCGCCGTATCTGTCAGGATTGTCGACTTGCTCGCTCTGTGATCCGCCTCCCGTGCGAAGAGCTTGGATGAGTTACGCTTGCAGTCAGCCCACCTTCCAGAGGACGGCTGATATGAATCGAGTCATTGGCACGGTCGCGGGCATAGTCTTGTTCATCGCCTGGGTAAGCATGGTGGCCCCGATGCACGTCATCGAGTCCGCAATCGGAGTGGTGGGCGCCGTTGCGTTCGGCTGTTGGGTCTCATTCTCCTTGGCCCGACGCACACGGTAGAGCAGCGCAAAGCTCCGCTGTCAGAGGATGGATCCGATGACGAGCAATACGCTACCGCCCCACCGCATTAGGCGGATCTCCTTAACGAAAACTCAGCTTCGGACAGAGCTCGGCGCCGAATTGCTCTCTCTGTGCGAGTCGGTAACGGCTGACGGCGTCGTCAGACCCGATGAGGTTGAGGCGCTTCGGCAATGGCTTGACGACAGTGCGGACGTCGATCTGCCTGCCGCTAGCTACCTTCGAGAAGTTGTATCGCGCGTGATCGGCGACGGTCGCATCACACAGGAGGAGTGCCGTGAAGTTTATCGCGCTATTGAGGTTGTGCTACCGCCTGAGGTGCGTCGCCAAGCTGTAGCAGCCCGACGCACCGTTGAGGCTGCCGCGAGAAGCGAGGTCAAAGCAGCGCGACAGCAGGAACGCGCCGCTCGAGCCAAGAATAGACCCATAGCGTCCGCCAACTTCATGGTCGCCGGCGTTCGCTACGAAGGACGGCCAGCGATCATTGCAAAGCACGCTCACGCCGGCGACTCTGTCAGGCTCGTGCGGGAGCACAGCAACCGCTACAGCAGGCACGCGATAGCCGTGTTGCTTGGAAGCGGTCAGCAGATTGGGTACGTGCCGGAGATGGATGCCCAGGAGCTAGCGCCGCTTGCTGACCAAGGTGCGCAGTACGTGGCCTATATCACTAAGATACTGACCGGGGGGCGGAGTCCGATACCGGTCGTTCAAGCTTACCTTTATGGACCAGAGGCCACAGTCGCAGACGCCCGGCCGTTCCAAGGCAGCTCTGCTAGCCTCACCGTAGCCAGTCGCGGCAGCGGTGGTCAGTTTGTTCCAAACCGCGCGCGTTCATCGGCGGGGCGATGGGCTCTCTGGCTACTTGCCGTTGCCGTAATTATCGGCATTCTCGTAGCAGGACGATAATTCCGTCAGACGGGCGCGCTCGCAGTAGCCAGGGCTTCCCGGCGCCCTCGCCGATCAAGCGGCGAGTCTCCGCGCCAACACGGACGAGTCGCGTGGAATCGGGCGAGTGGAAAGTTAACGTTTGAGACCTGGGATGGGCGGCGCGCTTCCGCGCGTGCGATCGGCCGACATTAGCCGGGCCGTGCCGCGGCCGAGCTCGCCGCACGTGATTCGCGGGTCCCGGATGGTTTGGTATTCACCATAATTGCGCAATCGGCAAAAAGGCAAAGCAGGTCCTCGTCGACGAGCTCGCCGGTGACGTATTCTTGCATGGCACAACCCCAGCTCATGGAGGCCTCGACCATGTGTAATCGACCTCTTGCCGCCTTGGTACTGGTCGCGCTCTCGTGTACGCCTGCCGTCGCGGACGAGTACCTCGGCCAGCAGCACAAATCGACGATTGCCGCCGACAACCTCTGGAAAGACCCCGGGGGCACCGGCACCCTAAAAAAAAACAAAATATCACTTTAACCGTCCCCGAAAAATA
>QGVC01000068.1 GCA_003242645.1 Pseudomonadota bacterium | reverse complement strand
GCATGTACGGTGGCCAACATCTCGGTCGACGCTATTATCGGCAAGCTTATTCCCTTCGTGTTGCTCGTGCTGGCCTGTCTCATGGTCATCACGTATGTGCCGCAAGTCTCCCTATTTCTGCGGGACGTCGTTTACTGATCCTGATCCAGAAACGGCATGCAATGAAGCTCAAAGCGACTGCGCATTTGGGAACGATTGCTGTTGGACGAAGGTTAGTCGCTCGTGACTATGTTCGACACTGAGGCCGGCTCATGAGTTGCGTGCCTTGGAAAGAAGCCCTCCGCGAGTTCGCAGCATCTTCGCGCTTTCGCGACGGCGGCGCCATCGTCACGGACCTCGACGGCACGGCCGTTCACGAGCACGAAGGCCGCATCATCATTCCACACAACGTTTCGCATGCTCTAGAGCGTCTTAGCGAGCAGGGGCACCCAATCATCATCAATACACTACGTTTTCCACTGAACGTGATCGGCACGTTTGGCCAGGAATGGTACGCCATCACGAATGCGCCGCTGCCGCTCATCTCTATGAATGGTAGCTTAATCGGTCATTTGACGGAATGCCCGAGCGGCGGAATTGCTTTTGAAGAAACAGATGCGCGTGTCCTCTCCGCAGCCGAGATCGATGAGATCCTGACAAATGTCGAATGGCTGATGAGTTGCGGCTTGGACAAGGTGCTGGTCTTCTATTATCCGCGGGACTGGCGGCTTGGAGAACGGATTTGGACTGCGGACTGCGATCGCGTCGCTCACGTCCGGCACAAGTACCTCAGTGCATCGGAGGTGGTCTGCGGTGGCGTCGATCAACTGCACGGTAGACTGACCGAACGCGATATATGCATGGTGTTCTTGCTCATCGAGCATTCGCAGGATGAGCTGATGGCGTATCAGCACGTGCAGCCGAACAGTTTCATCACTCCTGCAGGAGTCGACAAGCGCGACGGATTACGCCGGCTCGCGGCGCGGCTTGGCGCAGACACCACCGATTGGCTCGGCGCTGGCGATACCCTGATGGACAATTTTCTGGAGGAGGTCGGCTTAGCCGTACATGTGGGAAGTGCCGATCTGCCATTTCTCGGACGCCGGCAAACGGCAAGAATTGAAAACTCAATAGAGCTTGGGAATTTGTTCAATGAGCTTGCCCAGCTTGATAAGCGAGCACGGGCGACATGAATTCAGCCGTTTTGTATTGCCTATTAGCGACCAAGATTGTCTAAGGCTGAGCTTGTTTAGTGATGCTGAAATTGTGCTGTGAGCCGCTCTCGAGAGCTTCTTCGTGCTCGCCTATATCGAGTTTTTGTGGTCTGCCGCCGAACCAGCATTCCGCCTGGATAGGAGTCACTCGCAGCACCGCCACGTCCTCCCCCTCCGGGCCGTCGGGCAGGTAGGTTGCGATATAAGGATTCCACAGCTGTCGCGCCGTTTCTGGATCCTTTGTCACCCGGCCCTGACCGGAAACGGAGATGAAAAGATCCCGGTCGTGGAGCGCGAATGCCAAGTTGACCTCAGTGCCTTTCTCAATCTCCCGCGCCTTGTGAGAGGAGGCGCGGGTTAGAAAAAGAAACTCTTGTTTGTCCTCGTCGATCGCCGTTGCCATCGGCCGCGAGCGAAGCATGTCCCCGTCGCGCGTGGTCAGCATACAAACAGGGATGCTCCGCACGAGCTCCCAGAGATCCCGGCATTTGGATTTCGCGCCCATGATGAGCCTCTTCGCTGCGCGTGTTTCTGAGTTCTAACGGAAACCCATGCACGAGGTTCCGAGGAGGCTCGGGGATTTGCTGCCTCGCGCCTTTGAAGACAGGCCCTCACGCCATGCCAATCAAGTTGAGGATGGCGAGGATGATGACGACCAGCCCGACGAGGTAGATAATGCTGTTCATGATGTCTCCCACGCTAATTCCGACAGCCAAGGACTGGCTGCCGGTCATGGGTTGCTATCGAGGCCAGGTTAGGCCTGACGGTTGAACCAGTTGTCGATTTCCTGGCGGGCTTGGTCCTTGGTGTAGCCGTAGCGCTCCTGAAGTTTGCCTTCCAGCTGCTCCCGCCTGCCGGCGATTTGTTGCAAGTCATCGTCGGTGAGCTTGCCCCACTGCTCTTTAAGCTTGCCGGTCATCTGTTTCCAATTGCCGGCGATCCGATCCCAATCCATGTAAACCTCCAACCTTGCGACCTGGCTCGACTGCCAGGCGCTTCAGTAGACCAACGTGCCGATTGGGTTAGCGTTCCAGGCCGATTTGCTTGCACGGCACCGAAACCGAAGAACAACTGGTGAACAAAGGCTTTCCCGTCCGACGGCACGCTGATGTGAGGTTCTCAAGCAGCCGAGGCAAAGGCAGCTAGTTTGGCAGTTTAACTGATGTTTAGCCTTATAGGGCATGGTGGCCCGATCCAGTTCGGACCTCCTGCGCAGGTTGTGCAGGAGGCGGTCGTGGAGTGCCAATAGAGCGCGGGGCGTCCTTGCTTCAGCTTCGGCCAATCATTCTCACGTTGGGTCTACTGCTGTGTGCGCTGGCGGCTGCAATGGTCATCCCAGCGATCATTGACGCAGCGGATGGCAACGACCACTGGCGCGTGTTCCTCACGTCGGCGGTGTTCACCGTTTTTGTCGGCGGACTGATGGTGCTCGCCGCGGTGCGAGACGAGCCTTTCAAGATTGGTGTCAAGGAGGGCTTCCTCCTTACAACGCTTGCCTGGGTCTTTACAGCCAGCTTTGCCGCAATCCCGTTCATCGGCGTGGGCCTCAGCTACACCGACGCCTTCTTTGAAGCGATGTCCGGTTTGACTACGACGGGCGCAACTGTCATCGTCGGCCTCGATCGGCTTCCGCGCGGCCTGCTGCTCTGGCGTGCTCTGCTACAAGGAATCGGCGGTCTCGGCATCGTCGTCACAGCGATCATCATTCTCCCATTCCTGCGCGTCGGCGGAATGCAGCTCTTTTTGGCCGAGCGGCCCGATCGCGCCGAAAAAATCCTGCCGCGGGCCGGAGAACTGGTGATGGCAGCGGCAGCCATTTACTTGCTCCTGCTGTTCAGCTGCACGGTGACCTACGCTGTGCTTGGCATGACGTTCTTCGATGCCGTCTGCCATGCGCTGACGACCGTCTCTACGGCTGGCTTCTCCACGCATGATGAAAGTTTTGGCTTCTTTGCGTCTCCGTCCCTGGAAGCCGCGGCAACCGTCTTCATGATCTTAGGCGCACTGCCATTCGTCACGTTCATTAGGATGGCCCACGGTGATCTGAGGGCTGCCTGGCGCGATGCTCAGGTGCGCGGCCTGATCAGCTTCATTTTCGTGATCGTCCTGATCGTGACGTTCTGGCTGTGGCGGACGCGGGACATCACTTTGCTCGAAGCCTTGAGGCTGGCGAGCTTCAATGTCACCTCGATAATCACCACCACGGGCTTCTTCACCAGTGATTACGCCGCTTGGGGAGCGTTCGCGTTTGGGCTGTTTTTCCTCTTGATGTTCGTCGGCGGCTGCTCGGGCTCAACCGCGGGCGCGATCAAGATCTATCGCCTGCAGGTGGCGGGCATGCTGACGCGGGCCTACCTGTTGCACCTCATCAGCCCGAACCGGGTGGTCACGCTGGTCTACAATGGACGACGCCTTCCTGACGATGTTCCGTTTTCCGTGATCGCGTTTCTCGCAATCTATTTGGCGACGGTCGGCGCCTTCACGGTTATCCTAGCTGCATCCGGGCTCGATTTCGTGTCGGCGCTCACCTCTGCCGCAAGCGCGGTTGGCACGATCGGTCCGGCGCTGGGGCAGGTGGTTGGTCCGGAAGGGAGCTATGCCACCGTTCCGGTCGCAGCAAAGTGGGCGCTCTCGATGGCCATGCTGCTCGGGCGATTGGAGCTGTTCACCGTGCTCGTGCTGTTCCGGTCGGAGTTCTGGCGGTAGCGCGTTCAGCTCACAGCGTTTCCGGCTTCCAGCCGTAGACCCAGTCATAGAGCGCGATCACGCGGCGGCCGGGCAGCATGCGCAAAGCCAAGTTCCGCGCCAGCGATGCGGGCTTCGGCAGATGATAAATCCGGCCGTTCCGCCGCGAAGCGCGCTGCATGACCACGGCACGGGGACGGCGCGCACGTTCGTAACGCTCGATCGCCAGCGCCGGCTTGGATGGCCAAATGCGGAGGGCAGCGGCCAGCGTTTCGGCATCCTCGATTGCGAGTGCCCCGCCTTGCGCGAGGAAGGGCAACACGGGATGAGCCGCGTCGCCGATGAGGGTCACTCGCCCGCGCGACCAGCGGCGGAGAGGCGCTGGATCGAAAAGGGGCCAACGGCGCCATTCCGCAGCCTGGCCCAAGAAGCTGACGAGCCTTGACGGAAAAATTCGGAGGCGCTTGAGCAGCCCTTCGCGATCAACCGGCAGGCCCCAACCCTCTCCGGGCCAATCTTCACTAAGAATGACCACCAGGGCGATTTCCCTGCCGCCGCGAACGGGATAGTGCACCACATGGCCGCTGGGTGCCAGCCAAACGCCGGTTGCGTTTTCATTGAACGGCGGCGGTGCGTTGGCACTTTCGATGACGGCACGCGCTGCCGTCTTGCCGGAATAGCGGAGCTCCCAGGCAGGCCAGAGCTGCCGGCGGATTGCGGACCAAAGTCCATCCGCCCCCACCAGAACCGAGCCCTCGTAGATATCGCCGTGGTCCGTTTGCGCTTGAACCGATCCATCATTCGCCGCGAACCGCTCGACGCAGCATCCCGTTGAGAGTTCAACGAGCGGGAGCGTGTGGGCCGTTTCGCGCAGCGCGGCATGCAGATCGGCACGATGGGCCACCCAGTAAGGCGACCCATGCCGCTCCGCGATCCATTCGCCTAGTGGCAGCTCGGCCAGAAGTTTGTCCGACGTGCCGTCATAGACCCGCAGGCACGTGGGTTTGCCCACCACGGGTTCCAGCCGATGAGCAACTCCGAGGCGCGTCAATACGCCGACCGCGTTGGGCCCCAGCTGTATTCCGGCACCAGCTTCGGTGAGCTCCTGGCGACGCTCCAGAACCCGGCTCGGAATCCCATGCCGCGCCAGTGCGATGGCGAGCGTGAGGCCGCCGATGCCAGCCCCAACGATCAGGACGGACCGGTCGCCGGACACGAGCTCACCGGCCTAGACCGCCGGGGTGCCCGCCGAGACCAGGCAGCCCTGGGGGTCTGATTCATCAGGGTTCAGCCGCGGGTCGTAGACGTAAAGGGTCGAGCAGTACGGGCAGATGACCTGGTGGTCGGCCCCCATGTCCAAGAAGACGTGCGGGTGGTCGAAGGGCGGCCGTGCACCCATGCATTTGAACTCCTTGACGCCAATGAAAATTTTCTCGACGCCCTTGTCGTTTGCGAAATGAGGGACGATTTTCTCGGCCATCCGGCTTGCCCTTGCACCATTGGTTACCTAGCCTCGCGGTGCCGACCATACCCGGCCGGCAGCCCGAATGGTAGGGAAGCCTCTGTCGCAAGCGCCAGGATGATGCGGAGGCTGCCGTGCAAAGCTTTCTGTCCGATGGGGTTGAGATCGCCTTTCTCGATGAGGGGGCTGGGGCCCCGGTCCTGCTGATCCACGGTTTCGCCTCGAACACCGTGGTCAACTGGGTCGACACGGGCTGGGTTCGGTTCCTCACCAGCAACGGCTTCCGCGTGATTTCGATCGACAATCGCGGGCATGGCCGCAGCCAGAAGCTCTATCGCGTCGAAGATTACGGTGCCCCGCAGATGGCGGAAGATGCGCGCCGGCTGCTCGATCACCTCGGCATCCCCCGAGCGGACGTCATGGGCTACTCCATGGGCGCGCGGATCACAGCTTTCCTCGCGCTGGCTCACCCGGATCGCGTGAGAAGCTGCATATTCGGCGGTCTCGGGATCAACATGGTTCGTGGCATGGCGGGTACTGGCCCTATCGCCCATGCCTTGGAGGCCGAGAGCATCGATCAGGTGACGAACCCCACCGCCCGCACCTTCCGCGCCTTTGCCGAGCAGACGAACAGCGATCTCAAGGCGCTTGCCGCCTGCATCCGTTCGTCTCGGGACCCGATCACGGCGGAGGATGTCGGGCGCATTGCCTGCCCGGTCCTGGTCGTCGTCGGCAGCGACGATGTCGTCGGAGGTTCGGCCTCCGCACTCGCCGCACTTATCCCGCGGGCGGAAGCTGTTGAGATCCCGGACCGCGATCACATGAAGACCGTTGGTGACCGGCGCTACAAGGAGGCGGTGCTCGATTTTCTGCGCCGCCGGCCGTAAACCTTCACAATTAATTGACCGGGCAGCCTAAGCCTTTGCAACTACTACGCGATATGGCAGTGTTGCCCTCATGCAGTGGGTCTCGCGTATCAGCGCGGCCGTTGCCGCGCTGCTTATCGTGCTGCAGGCCGGCGATGCGGCCCGCGCCGATACGACCGTCGATCTCGAGCTGGTTCTCGCCGTCGATGTCTCTCTTTCGATGGACCTCGAGGAGCAGCGTTTACAAAGGGACGGCTACATCGAGGCGCTCCGGGATCCTCAGGTCATTTCCGCCATACAGTCCGGGCCCCATGGACGCATAGCCATCACGTACGTGGAGTGGGCGGGGCCGTACTCGCAGACGACGGTGCTGCCTTGGACGATCATCGACGGGAAGGAGTCGGCCGAGCGGGTCGCCGAGCAGCTGGCGCAAGCGCCGATCTCCCGGAGGCGGATGACGTCGATTTCATCGGCTCTGGATTATGCTGGGCGGCAATTCGAGCTGAGCCCACACCGCGGCATTCGCCGCGTCATCGACATCTCAGGGGATGGGCCGAATAACTCCGGGGGGCCTGTTACGCCGGTGCGCGATGAACTCGTCAAGCGGGGCATCATCATCAATGGTCTGCCGGTCATCCTCAGACCCAGCCAGTCGAGCTGGTTCGACATCAGCTATCTCGACCGCTACTACGCCGAGTGCGTCATCGGCGGACCCGGTGCCTTCATGATCCCGATCCGCGACAAGTCGGAGTTCGCGACGGCGACTCGCCAGAAACTCATTCTCGAAATCTCCGGCGCAGAGCCGCCGCCACAGCTCATTTTGGCTCAATACCCATCCGAGGATGAGAAAGTGGACTGCCTGATCGGCGAAACGCTTTGGCGGCGATACATGGACGGCCCGTTCCGGAATTAGCTTTTTCTGTTTTTCGCTATTGAGAACCTCGGCCTGAGAGCTTGGGCCGCCTACATGGTCGGACTTGCCGCGAGTCGCGATCCGCAGGCCTGAAATCGCTCTCCGAATACGATCTCCGAAATATCTGGCCTTCCTCGCAAGGGTGCAGGACGGAGTTTCTAGCGACGAATCTCTCCACAATTGCGGCCAAGTTCCGATCGGCAAAAGCCGTGCGGCCGGCACATTCGTGCCGCCGAGTCGGCTAACGGCAGTGTCAGCCTGACGAGGCTGCTCACCTTCCGTTAACCTTGCTCCACGTAGCTTCCCTTTCCATGTTGCGTACCTGCGTTGTTGGCGTGTTGCTTGCGGCTGGGACTCTCCTTGCCTGGGGATGCAGCCGTACACCCGCGTTCATTGCTGAGTATGAGCCTTGGCGGGACGAGGAAGAGCGGGCCTGCCTGGCCTCCGGATACGTTCAGCGCACACCTTACTTACTGACGCGCGCTTCGCTTGGTGGACCGAGCGTCTGCGGCGCGCTGCAGCCGTTCGAGATGACCGCCGCGGCTGGCGGCCGGGTCAGCTTAAAGCCTGCCGCGATGCTCCGTTGCCCAATGATCCCAGCGGTCGAGTGGTGGATCGAGCAAGTGGTCGAGCCCGCCGCGGCGAGACACTTCGGAGTGCCCCTCGCCGAAGTCAAAGTTGCCGCTTCTTACGGCTGCCGCCCCATGAACAACAAATGGGGCGCCCGATTATCGGAGCACGGCCACGCCAACGCGCTCGACGTCTCGGGCTTTGTGTTGGCCGACGGGCGCCGCATCGACGTGAAGTCGGGATGGTGGGGTGATCCTCGCGAGCGCTCCTTCTTGCGAGCCGTCCATCGAGGCGCTTGCGGCGCGTTCACGACCGTGCTCGGGCCCGATTACGATTCCCTCCATCGCGACCACTTCCACCTCGACCTTGCGCGCCGCAGGGACGGCAGAGTTTGTAAGTAATTCGACCTCTGGCTCTACTCACCCCGACAGCGTTGGATGCATCGCTGAGTCCATCTGCCCAGTTGCGATCGCGGTGCGGCTCTCTCATCTTGATGGCATCACCAATCGCGTGAGGTCAGCCGTGGATCAGGACGCCACGCGCGCAGGCGAGTTGGAGGTGCCGCTGCCGGAGCGGACGGACGCGCGCCTTGTCTTCATCGGCCGCATACGCACGCCGTTCGCCAGCCGTGACGACTGCCCTCGGCAGGGGTCGCCCGAAGGCCCCGTCTGCCGGATCGAGATCGACGAGCCCTGGCGGCCAGGGCTGGTAGGGCTCGAACGCTACGAGCGCGCCGAAGTCCTCTACTGGATGCACATGGCGCGGCGCGATCTTGTGCAGCAAAGCCCCAAGTCCGATGGGCGGGCGACGGGCGTCTTTGCGCTCCGCTCTCCTCTGCGCCCCAATCCTATTGCTACTGCGCTCGTGGAGATCGTCGCGGTCGAGCCAGATTCGGTCCTCGTGCGCGGTCTCGACTGCATCGACGGAACCCCGCTCCTCGACATCAAGCCGGACCGCTGCGCGTACTCCCCGCCGGCCGCCGCGCGCCCTGGGAAGGTCGCCATTTAACCCCTTCAGGATGTTCTGACGTACCACTTTTCTGCCTCCATGATGATCGGCTCTTGGCCGTTGGGGCGCATGAAGCTGTCGACCGCCCAGCGCTGGCCCGTGGTCTTGTCGCGGATGACCGCGAAGTAGTGGGTCCACCTCAGCGGCGCATCCTTTGCCATCGGCCGCAGAACCTCGTGATGGCGAAGCAAACCGTTCGCGGCGAGCACGGACAGATAGCTCGTCGTGTTGGTCGCCTCGTCCACGCAATCCATCTGCGTGGGATCTCCGGCGCCCAGGAAATCCAATCCCACGCGATCAGCCGCAGTCCCGGTTTCGCGGCCGACCCGGTCCTCCATCCACGCAATCGCCTTGCGAATGGCTCGGCGTTCGCCGGCCGGGGAGCCATCACTGCGGGCGCGATCCATGATCGCGTTGAGCTTGGCAATGTCGCTGCGGCTGAACGTGAATTTCGTCTTGTGACGGCAGCCGTGGCCGCTGCACACGGTGACGGTATTGCCCTCCGGCATCTCGGCCTTGAACTGCGAGTAATGCGGCGCCGGCGGGCCGGAACCGCCGTATGAGCAGCCCGCCAAGCCGAAGGCGATGATCGAAAGTATCGATGTGAGGAGAGGCGGAGGCGCCAGCAGGGAGGATAAAACTCGGAAACGCGACATTGATACTCGAATGATGTTCGGCCTCCCCGCAGAGCTGTATTGGCAACCTTTAGGGCTTGAGCACGGCCGAATTCCGGCGAGTTGTGGTCAAGTTGAGGTCAACTCGTGGCGCGTCCCGCGGTCGTGTGTCGAGCTTACATCGCGTCACCGGGCGCGCGCCTATGTCATTCCGAATGCGTACGTTTCCGGACGGAACTTTTTGAACGATTGTTCATTGTTCCCGATGAAGCTTCAGCACCGCGATTGCGACAAAAGAGTGCTGAGACGGAAGCAGAGGCGTTCAGATGTGGTCGGCGTTATTGAACGAGCTGCGCGAGATCGTGGTGCTCGCATCAATCATAGGTGGTCTTCTCGGCGTGAGCGTTGGGCTGGCGGCTGCGCTGGCGATGATCGTTTGACGTGCAGGGCCGCGGGAACCCAAGAATCTAGTCGCGCTTCGCACCAAGCCGTTTTAGCCCAGCCTCAGCGAACTCGTTCTGGGGATCGAGGCTTAGAGCTTTCCGATAATCTTCTATAGCTTTGTCGCGGTCGCCCAGGGCCTCTCGGGTCTCGCCACGAAACACGAGCACGTCAGCATCGTTAGGATTAAGCGCGAGCGCGGTATCGAAGTCGACAATGGCCTGGTTGTAATCGCCGGCTTCTGCATACGAAAGCCCGCGATAGACCAGCGCTTCAATATCCTCGGGATCGATGCTGAGGGCCGCCGTGAAATCGGCAATCGCAAGGTCGCGCTTGCCTTCGAGCTCGTATGCAAGTCCGCGCCGATTATAAAGAGCCCGGTTTTTGGGATTGAGCTTGAGGCCCTGCGTATAATCCGCAATGGCTGCTGATGTGTCGCCCAATTGCGCGTGCGCCATTCCGCGATTGAGAAAAGCTTCCGCTCGCACTTCGTCGATTCGCGACGAGTCTTCGATAACGGCTGTGCAAGCCTTCAACCGCAACTCCGCCATCGTTTCTTCACGCCGGCATTGCTCGAAATCGTCCGTACTTGCGATGCCGGTCTGCGCGATGGCCGCGCTGGCTGATGCAATGCAGCCAACTGCGATCAACAGCGGGATTGCGATGCCAGCCCTCATGCAATTCAGACCTCCTTGCCAGAAACAGTTTCTCACAAAATGAAATTTTTTGGATTCACCGATCGAGTTCGGCAATGGCCAGCTCCGCAACGCGAAAGTCAATTTCCGGTGACAATCCATCCTCTATGAACCAAACCGCCGCCAACCCGCACCATGCGATGATCCAGTGAAGCAGGCGCCGGCGTTCGATTCCGCTCTTCTCGGTCACCAGCGTCAACCGCTGCTGGAAGCGCTCCGGGAGTGTAGCCACTCGCAACGTCGGATCGCTGAGATCTGGATTGGTGAAAATGTTGGCGTAGTCGAAGCCTCGCTCTCCGATGAGCCGGATCAATTGCGAGCCAACCGCGCTCACCGAAGTCGAGGATATTCTCGTGGTGAATGTCACCGTGGAGAACGCGCACATCCTGCGGGTTGGCGAGCAATGCTCGCGCGAAAGCCGCCGATGGCACGAGCGGGCCACCGTAGCGCATCGCCGCCGGCTCGAGCTCGCGGAACCATAGGGAAAGCGGGATGAGATCGGGCGGTGGATCACTCGCGCGCGCCTGGTGGAGCTCCGCGATGACATCGCAAATGATGCGGGTCGCCTTGTCGTCCTGGTCGTTATGGGCCATTGTAGCAAGAGAGCGATTTCTTGGAGCGAGCTCCATCAGGACGGCGTTGCCGTCAATCGTGAGCACGCGTGCGGCGCCCTTACCGTCCCACCAGGCGAGGACGCGCCCGCCAGCCTGCTCCTCTTCGTTCGTGCTGATTTTCAGCATCGTGGCTAAGTCGCGATGGCGAACTGGCAGAAGGCGGCTGGTGGCCGAGACGATGGGGTCAACGGTCCACCTCGAGAGCCCACTGAGTGAGGTAGGGCTCAAAGAAAGTCATCTCCGGGGAAACGCGCGAACCCACGCTTGCCGTTGTACCTCCGTTGCGCTGGTAGCTTTGCTGCATCAGTGCATCTTCGATTAGAAGCACGGTCCTGAAGTGAGATGACAAACCATAGCGGCAGGCTTAAGCATTGATTGCACTCGTGATTCGTTGGTCCCAGAAATCGGGAGCTAAGATAACGGGTGCTGTACTCACTTTAGTGCGACTGTGACGGAGGCAGAGTATCGCCGAGGTCATGGTCGCAGCGAACCCAGCTCGAAGCACGCGCGAGCTGCTCGCCTTGGCCGCAGGAACGGCATGAGCACCCGTTTTTGCTGCCAAGCCAATATGTCAAAGAGCCGGAGCTGCCGCTGCTCCGGCTCTCTAATCGTCCTTTCTCAGCTTGCCAGGCTAAAGACCTCTGATTCTCAAGCTTTTTGGTCTCTAGCTTAGCCCGCGTTCGTGTTACAACTGAGCACAAAAGATGAACAAAAGCACATTTTCGGACCAGTGAGTCCCGGAAATGTCCCGGAGCGAGATTGAGCGTCCCCGCTTTGTTCACGCTCATTGGGAAGCGCGACCGTTCGCCATGCTGGTTATTGTGGGACGTTGACCACAATCGCCTTTGTCCTTTTGAAAGACACACCGGCCGACGCTATGGGAAGGGGCACAGGAACAACAATGATGCCCTCGGAGGGGTCGCCAGCGACCGAAAATTCGTTCTCCAGGGCCAGCAGGCCGGTCAACGCGGCTAGGGCGGCGTCTACTTAGTCTCCGTTCTTCAGCAACTTCACGTCGACTCGTTGCCTCTTAAGGACCTTGCGGGGAACTTAACCTTTCCCATTTGCCGAGGACAGAGATCGCCTCGCAAGAGTACCGCCGTCGCGCGAGGGAAGACTTCGATAGCTGTCCCCTCAACAGGAGCAGGCATGTCACGGGAGCCCGCTTGATAGCGTGGGAACAGGGGAGCAATTTTGTCGTAGACCTTCCTGCCGGCACGCATCCACTCGCAAAAGTATGAGAACCAGGGTCGGTCGGCGTCCAAAACAGATTTATCCCACGTTTACGAAGCTCACGTTCAGCTAGTCGGCTGCGACCACTCCTAGCCCATGCCTGGGCGCATCGATAGCTACTACCGCAATGGCCAGGGTCCAAACTGCCATCCACGCGATAATTGTGACCGTCTGGGTGCCCTCTAAGAACATGCAATGACCCCGCTATTGCTACTAGCGGGGTCACGCCGGCAATTGACCTTTGGGATGCCGAGCCCACGCGCAGAGGTCGTTTGCTTGCGAAAAGCCGACCGCCTCTCGTTTTGCTACAAAGCAGTTTGTATTCTATCCGCCTGCTGAGCACAAGGGGAGGGGTGATGCAGCGCATCTTCGGTTTCGACATCGGGACGACGTCGATCGGCTGGGCGGTAATTGACCATGATGCCGCCAGAGCCGTTGGATGCATTGTTGGGATGGGTGTTCGGATATTTCCAGAAGCGCGCGACCCGGATGGCACGCCGCTCAACCAAATCCGACGTCAAAAACGCCTCATCCGCCGACAGTTGCGACGGCGCAAACTCCGGCGCCGCGCACTAAACGAGTTGCTCAACGAAGCCGGGCTCTTGCCGCCTTTCGCGAAGGGCAAGCGGGTAAATGGCAGCTATGTGCGAAGCTCCTGGGAAGAAGTCATGCAGCTGC
>QGVC01000416.1 GCA_003242645.1 Pseudomonadota bacterium | reverse complement strand
GCGGGCGAGCGAAGATCAGATCCTATTGGTCGCGGAATGGCTGAGGAAGTCGAGATGACGGAAGATATCGACACATTCGCGTCCATGTTCACCGGGCCTCCCGAAGGCGCCAGTCGGAATGATCGCCGCTACTGCTCGTTCTGCGGAAGGTCAAACGATGAGGTCGAGGAGATGGTGATCGGCCCCTGCGTCTTGATCTGCGCCGACTGCGTGGAGATGTGCGCTGACCTTGTTCGTGAGCGTAGAGAAGCGAAAGCGCAGGCCGTCCAAGAGTGATTAGGGCTCCAACCGCTGCCTACGGTGGAGCCCCTGAATTGCAGGATGTTTCTAGGGTGAGAGTCTGAAGTTGGAGTTTGGCTGGCATCTTTGGCGGAAGATCCAGCCGAGGCGATCAGTAACTACAACATCGATGCGCGGGAATGGATAACACAACTGATGAAATTGTCAACAGGGTACTCCACAGCTTACCAAAGCTGAATCCTGTTGCGCACGAGGAGCTGCTTGCCGCGGCCGTTGACGGCCACGACTACCAGATGATCGCGCTTCTCGTGCTCGATCACCCCTTCTCGAAGTTCCTGCCTAGGTGGTTCATCCAAGAGCTAGGAAACGTCGCGCTCTCCGAATCCAATGATCTACCGGAGATAGTCATCCGCCGCGTGCGCGCCGCTGGAAATGTATTCCTAAAGGGAGGGCGCAGTGACGGTTGAGCTTTTGAATCATAACGGCGGGCCTCCTCTTGAGGAGACAAGGCAGACCCGCAAAAGATCAGTGAGAGCGGTATGGGCGAGGGCTCTGTTCGACGACCCTGAGACGCCCACATATGTCATGGCTATGGCGTGGGTTCTGCACTGGTACAGCAACAATGATGGAACCGGCGCCGTTCTTTCCAACGAGCAGTTCGAGCGCATCTGCAACATCTCTCGCCCGACTGTAACAAAGGGTAAGGAGTGGCTGCGCAAGCATGGGTATGTCCACATCAAGCTCGGCGATGGGCGCGGGGTGAAATCCATCTTCACACTGACACTGCCAGAGAAGGAGAAAGGGGAAAAGGCGTTGCCCCTTAGCAAGGCCGCAGAGCAGCGCAAGGTGGCTATACAAGACGACAGGAAAGAGGAAACGGTAATTCCCGAAATGTCGTTTCCCGAAACGACAAAACACGAAACGTCGCTACAAAAAGGGGAAACGTCATTTCAAAAAGGGGAAACGCCGTTACAGAAAGGGGCAACGACGTTTCCACTTAACCAGGATATTAACCAGGATATTACCCAGGAATATAACCAAAACCGCGCGCGCACGCGCGTGAAGGGGCCGGATCCGGTTTGGTTTGATAATCCTCGTGAGGGAGAAGAACGGCTTGAGCATGGCGTGATCGTGAACTGTGAGACCGTAAGGCATCCGCAGTTCTCTGTTTCGATCAAGTCCATCGCGATGCAGATCGGCCTCGCGAACCTCGGATTGTCTCAGAATGATGCGATGCATTTGGCGAGAGAGGCGGCGATCTCTTGGGCTCTGCAGTGGGCTGCAGAGATTGAAAATGGGAAGGCGGCCTATAGCGTTCTCCCGAGGAACCCAGCCACCTATGTCGCGACAACCTTGATCAACAGGAAGCGGGAGGAAGAGGCGAGGAAGGCGGCGGAGAGGAAGATCACCAAACCGGCTTGGGCTCGGAGGTACTGATCCATGTCAGACCGCAAGATCGAAGCCAGCCTCCAGATTGTTTTAGTTTCAAGCGACGCGGATGCTGAGGCCATACGTCAAGCCGGATTTCGCTCGGTAAGGGTTGTCGCCAGGCCAGAGGATCTGTACCGCCCGACGGTTGACGGCTATGAGATCGACACAACCCTGCAGCTTTTCACGCGGTACATTCTTGCGTTCCCTGCTGACCAAGCTGCCCTTCGCGACGCCGTTGCGGTTCGTCTGGGTGACACGCAATGCCGTTGGGTAAACTGGCCTGATGGCACTGGGTCGGCTCGTCGAGCAATCCAAGAATTTGGGTCGGATGGACTAGGGCGCCTCGTGCGCGAAGCGCGCCCGATGTGGACCGATGAGGTCTGCACGATTGACGATATCCCGGAGCCAGGACCTGAGAAGACGTACACCAGTGGGTTCCCGCTTCTGGACAAGCATGGCTTCCGCTTCGTGCGCCCAGCGTTCATGTCCGTTATTGGCCCTTACGGATCGGGTAAATCTGTCCTGCTGCGTCAGCTTGCAGCTAATCTCTGGAGGCTTCACGGTTGGCGGACCCTCATTACCAGCTTTGAGGAGCGCGTTAAACCGCGAATGCAGAGGGATTTCCGCCGCTATCTCATTGGCGCTCCTGAGTGCGCGTGGAAGGAAGGCGACGTGGAGAAGGTCGATAAGGAAATATCGGCAGCCTTCCGGTTCCTTCGCCGCCCGCGCAATGACCGTCTCGACCTGGAGCGATTGCTCGACCGCATCTCCTTCGCGGTGCGGGTCTATGGGGTGGACGTGGTTATTGTGGATCCTGTGAACGAGATCGACCACTCGGTTCCAAAGCACCAGAGCAAGACCGACTACATGGGCGACTTCATCATGGCGTTGAAGGCGCTCGCTGATGATTACGATTTGCTCATGATCTGCGCCGCCCACCCGCCTAAGGATGGCGTCGAAAAACGACTCGCGAAAGGCCGTCTCCTGACGCTCAACGATGCTGCCGACACGGCCCATTACGGTAACAAGTCGGATATCGGATGGTGCGTGTGGCGACCTGGGTTTGATGGTCCCACGCTACTCCACATAGACAAGCTGAAGGATCATGAAACGATGGGAAGGCCCACGCTGGCCAAGCTCGAATTGATGGAGCAAACAAATTCGTTTCGTGTGACGAAGATCGGTTACGACGTTATTGGGGAGTTCGTCGAGTGAAGCAGCGTATCGAGGCCATACCGACGAGCTTCAACGGGATCACCTATCGCTCCAGGGCGGAAGCGAAGTGGGCTTGGTTTTTCGATAAATGCCGTATCCATGTCCAGTATGAGCCGGAGGGGTTTAAGACCGAGGCGGGATGGTATTTGCCGGATTTCCAGCTCATGGAGGCCCCGCGCCCGACTTATTTCGAGGTTAAACCTCATCGACCAACGAAACGTGAGTATGATCTGATGCAGGCC
>QGVC01000415.1 GCA_003242645.1 Pseudomonadota bacterium | reverse complement strand
TGCGCCCGTTTGGCTTTTCCCGTGTTTTCCTTTCGGGGCCCGCCCCGTTTGGCGGGAGAAGGGCCTGCCGGCAAAGATCGGGCCGCCGGCGATGCGGGCTAGCTGGTGTCCGCGCCGCCGCTTCTCCATCGCGTCTACATGGCATAGTTACTTTGAGTACTTGAAGGCCCGGGCACGCGCAATGCGCAACTTGTGCCGCCAACCCGCCTAGGTTCCCTTTCGGTCGCTCTCGCTGGGCGACAACTGAAGGAACTGCACGAATAGCTCGTGTGCATAGGAGCGCCCGAAACGATGCATACGAAACATGGCCAGCGCCAATCCGGCGAGAGTTCCGCCGACGAACGTGCAGTTCACCGACCTACTAGCTACTCCCGTAGCGAGCACCAACAATAGGGCAGCTCCTATGCCCCGATGCAAGCCGTAGTTGCCATTAAGAACGTCCAGACGCCCAGCACGCCCCGCTCCGGCTACCGCTGCATAGATCTGTCGTGTGAGGGCGGCCCACTGATCTTCCGTGGTCCGTGAGATTTCAATGTCTCCAAGGCCGAGGCGCTTCTTGAGCAACCCCTCCATGGCACTGAGCTGCGCCGGCGCCAGCAACCTGTTTGGCTTTGTGCGCACCCAGTCAGTCGGTAGCCCCCCGTACAGTCTCCACCAAGCCCACTCAATGCCGTTACCAAGACCCTGGACGAGATGTCCAACAACGTAGGCGCATATAGCGAATAAGCCGAGTCCGCCGACACTCAATTCCCTAATGAGGTCGGGCACCGTGAAGTTCGGTGCGATCAACAATATGCCGGTAAGAGCCGTCGCGCCTGGAGCGAGTATTCCTGCGAACTCGTAAAAGTCGAAGTTTCTTATCGTCATTTCGTTAATCGACATGCTCCGCGAACCACCTCATACCTCGCTCGCGGCTAATCTCTAGAGTCAAGTTGCCGTACCAACGGGTCGACCATACGTTGCTGCAGTACCTTCGGTACTTATTGCTCGCGTCGGTGGCGGGCTTCTTACCCACAGAGACGATCGTATAGTCCGGACTCATCAATCTGACTGCATCGGCGTAATACCCCGAATCTCTACCGTGGTGGCTCGCCTTCAATACGTCGCAGCGGAGATCCGCGTCGTAGTGTGCGACGAGGTCTTGCCACACTTCCGTCTCTGCATCGCCGCCAAGAACGATGCGGTAACCCATGTAGGAAATGCGAAGCACATAGCTCAGGTTGTTCGACTTGCCTAGCTTGTTGGCTTCCTGAACTATTGCGGGAGTGGGAGATAGAATCTCGATGCTGTCATGGTCGCCGTAACCGGTGGGATCCTGGTTCCAGAATGCGCCGGTATCGCCGCGGTACAAACGAAGAACCCGGGCGCCAGATGACCCTTGGCGTAGCATCTCGTAGGCGTTCCATTCAGCTTCGTCCTCTTCGCCACGAAACTCCGGCACCTTGTCATGCTGGGTATCCCAGAAGTTCAGGATGTGAATCCCGGCGTTTCGCATGGCTACCAGCCCCCGCATATGGTCTAGATCTGGGTGAGATTGGATATACCGGAAAACTGAGTGTCTAGGAAATTTCCTGATAAAGAAGTCGACAGGGTTGGTTAAGCCCACAGTGTATCCAGCCTCTCGGAGCCGTCGTTTCGTATGCTCGCGAAGCACAGCGAGTGCCCTTTGACGTAAGCCGGAGGCATTTGAGGGGGAGCGTTCGAAAGTGCCGCCCCGACGTGACAGTTCGAGTGCGCTCAACGCACTAGCGAAAGGGTTGGTGGATCCGACACGGAGCACGTCTGCCAACCTCGAGGGTCCTACTGGGCGGTCTGTTGAGCCGGCGCCGAGTTCGTTGAGTATCTCGTCGTAGGAGGTGTCGTCGAGGTCGTCTCCGTTATTGATGTCAACCATCGTGATGCGGCCAGACGGGTGCTCAATGATTGTGCAGTCGCCGTGGCCAACATTGAGAAAGTGGATTCGGAGCACCGTTGAACCCCCACTGAACAGTATCGTGGCAAGCCATTGCGTCCGTTGCCGAGGAGAACGCCGGCACCGCACGCGGCGATCGGCTCACCGACCCTTTGTGCTCCCCACGGCGCTCAAGCGGACTGAGCGGCAGGTGCCCGTGCTTTGTGTGACGATATGAACCCTACTGCTGCAGGCGCTAGGTTGGACGTCACAAATTTGTGCAGTCTGCGGCACAAGGCAGAATGCCGCACTTGCCGACATTTTTGGTCTCACATCTGCAGTATATCTGTATCCAGGTGGACTGAGCGTGAAGAGGAGCGCAGACCACGAGGCCTTGGTGGCCCAGGGGGCACCTGCGCGGCCATAAGGAGCTTTGCGCCTGGGGAAGATGGACCCGGGGGCTCCCCAGTGTGCGCTGTGGCTCATTGCCGGAAAAATCTGAGGAGGAGTACCTGAACAACCGCGCCTGCACCGAGGGCGCCCGGCAACCTAAGACAAAGCGGACGTTCGACTAGCCGGAGGCCCGATACGTTGAGGGCGTATCCTCGCGCTTGCCTTTGATCGCACACGCCCCTGCTGACGACGAGGCGAGAAATGACTCTCGAAAGCGAACAGAAGAGCTGGCTCAAGTCCTTGAGGCCAGCGGAGCTGCTAGTAGAGCCGCACTCGCGATGCTATGCGCGAGCGGCGCCACCGACTACTTGGATCGCGCGGTAGACCCGATCACGGTTCTCTGCGCAGACGGCGCGAAAGTCGGTGCTGATGCGCGGGTCGCGAGCGACCGCATCCCAGAACTGCAGGGCGGCCGCTGCAGCGTCCGCCCATGCGGCTTGCCCCGCGGACGATAACGGCGAGGGCAGCGAAGGCTCGAAGTTTACCAACGGGACCTGGTCACGTACTGGCGCGTATTGCATCGGCAGCATGTCGTAGATCGGCGCCAACTCGAAGCCTCGCCGTGAGCCGATCCGATAAGGCTTGAAGCTTAGATTCCCGTCATGCATGTCCGAGTTAGCAATCAGCTTCCCGAAGCACCAGACCCGCGCTACGGTCTCAACCACGGTCGGCTCGATGAGTCCCCGAGCGAGAAGCGCGGCAGCCCCCTCGGTCCATGCTCTGCCTGGCGGGCCAAGCCACGCGTAATTGATTGCGGCCCAGGAACATACGGCGGATCGGCCGTGA
>QGVC01000414.1 GCA_003242645.1 Pseudomonadota bacterium | reverse complement strand
GTGCTCCACCGCCGCCGTCGTGATGATGGATGGATGCTTGACGTGCTTGAATTGCGGCGACTCGAAGTGCGGGTGATGCCGCGCGGGATGCTTGGTGCTTTTTCTGATGTCCGAGACCCCAAAAGCTGAGACTTGGACCCCAAAAGGTGAGACTTCGGACCCCATAAAGTGAGACTTGGGCACCTTTGAAATCAAAGCGTTACAAGATTGTGGACCCCATAAGATGAGACTTCGAATTGCAAACGGGGGTCGTGAGTTCAATTGCAGGGAACTTTGCACGCCCTTAGTTCAACAGGCCCGCTCCTTATGGGGCGGGCCTTCTGTCGGCAACCAGAACCAATAACAAGGCAAGGAGTTCTGCGCTCCTGCTGAGAGCACACATGGAAGGCGATACTCAACTACCCGGGCGCCGAATCCTGTCTATCGACGGTGGCGGGATACTAGGTGCTTTCCCCGCCGCATTCCTCGCTGCTCTTGAGCAGCATCTCGCGAAGCCAATCGGCTCCTATTTCGATCTCATCGCAGGGACCTCGACCGGAGGGATTATTGCCATCGGCCTGGCGATGGGGCTGAGCGCAGCGGAGCTTCTCAGCTTGTATGAAAGGCGTGGCCCCGAAATCTTTGGTCAGGGACGTGGACCGATCCTCAACTTCATTTCCGGCGCGGTGCGATTGGGGCGCTGGATCGTAGCAAACAAGCACGATTCCAGCGCGCTGCAGTGTGTCCTCGAAGACGTGCTCGGCGAAAAGCGAATTGGGGATGCGAAGACCCGTCTGCTTATTCCCGCCTGGAACCCGGTGGTCCGCTCGGTCTACATCTACAAGACGGCGCACCATCCGAGACTAAAGCACGACTACAAAGCTCTGGCCGTGGATGCTGCGCTGGCGACTGCGGCTGCTCCAACCTACTTTCGTCAACACGTCACACAGCACGCCGTCGGGTTGACCGATGGAGGCACGTGGGCGAATAACCCCATAGCGCTCGCGGTTGTCGAGGCGATTACCCTGCTGGGGTGGCCGCGTGACTCTCTTCACGTCCTCAGCCTTGGGTGCTTGGAAGAAACCTACACCATTCGCAAATGGGCAGGGCTCAGCACGCTCGGTCAAAAAGTCATCAATCTCTTCATGGACGGCCAGTCTCACGGCGCGTTGGGAATCGCAAAGCTTCTGACCGGCGACGGGCATGAACGGACGGCGATCTATCGCGTCAATCAGACGGTCCCGCAAAGTACCTATCGCATGGATGACCCAACAGTCATCCAGGACCTCAAGGGGCTCGGATACACGCTCGCCAGAAGTCGGCAGCCGGAACTGGAGCCCGTGTTCTTCAGGACTCCCGCGAAGCCATTTGTCCCGTTCTATACGCTTGAGGAGAACTCGTCTGTGGCCGAGAAGGAGACGGCATCAGCATGACTATCGATGTTCGAAGATATTCAGACCTTCTGGAGAGTGTCGCAAGCGAGCTGGACATCTCGCCTGAGAAGTATCAGGAAGCTGTTAATCGCTATCAGACCATCGGGCGCTGGCTTCAGGAGGGTGCGTATCCCGCTTCTACCCATGAACCAGATATCTATGTCCAGGGATCGTTTCGACTCGGCACGATTGTCAGACCAATCCGGAACGGAGTCGAGGCATCCTACGACATCGATCTGGTGTGTGAGCTCCAGATAACTAAGGAAAGGACGTCGCCGCAGGCGGTCAAATCGATGGTCGGCAATCGCCTCCGAGAGCATGGCACCTACAGGAGACTACTCCAACCCGAAGGTCGACGATGCTGGACGCTCCAGTACGCAGAACAGGACGGCGTAGGCTTTCATATCGATGTTCTTCCCGCGGTTCCTGACGGACGCGGTCTGCCGGATACCGCAATCGCGATCACGAACAAGAACGGTTCTGCGTACTCATGGTCCCCGAGCGATCCTCGTGGCTATGGCGAATGGTTCGATAGCAAGAACGCGTTTGCATTTGCCCGGGTTGCCATCGAAGAAAAGAGAAGGCTTCAGCGCCGTGCCGCGCTGATCTTCGAGAGCATTGACAAGGTTCCAGATCTGCTGGTGCGCACTCCGCTTCAGCGTTCAATCCAGCTGATGAAACGTCACAGAGATCTGCGATTTAACCATCCCGACCGCGTTGAGTACGCGCCGATCTCGATCATCATCACAACGCTCGCGGCACATTTGTATGGCGGCGAAGCCGACGTGTATTCGGCCCTGTCCGCGATCCTACGCAAGCTTCAGGCACACACGGGGCTTCTTGAAGGTAAGTCGATAGATCCCGCACTAGCCACGATGGGCCTGATCAGGCGTCGGCCGGACGGCACTTGGTACATCGGGAATCCGGTGAGGCCAGAGGAGAATTTTGCAGACCGCTGGCACGAGAATAACCATGCGCGTGCTCGCGCCTTCTTCTCGTGGGTAACCCAGCTCCAGGAGGATCTTCTCGATGTTGTGAACAACCCGGATCCGCGATTCGTCAAGGAGCATCTGGGTCGGACCTTGGGTTCCGCGGTCGTCACAAGAGCCTTCGAAAGCTTGATTCCGGTTGGATCGGTCAACGACGGACCACCTCGTATCCATATCGTCAACGCACCGAAGCCGTGGAAAGAGAGGTGACAGCGGACTTTCACGAACAGCTCGCCGAACTCACCAGCGTACACAGGCAGCTCACCAACATTACCGAACGTCAGCACGAGATAGTTGTCTCTGGTTCCCTGCCGTTTGAGGCGTTTGCGGATGGGCTGGAAACCATTAGGGGGTCCTTCGACATTGAGCTGACAATCCCCAGGTCCTTCCCTGAGTCACTACCCCGGGTCAGGGAGACAGGGAGGCAAATCGAGTCAAGTTATCCCCATCTAAATCCGGACGGAACGCTTTGTCTTGCCCTTCCGGTTGAGCAACGGCGAGTGTTGCGCGAGCAACCTACGTTTCTGGAGTTCGTCAACCGATTGGTTATCCCATTCCTTTACGGGTACTCATACTGGAAGAAGCACGGACAGCACCCGTTCGGTGAGCAAGACCACGGCGACGCAGGAGTTCTTCGATACTACCTCGATACTTTACAGCTCCGCGATAAAGTCGCTGTGCTTGCCGTTCTCAGTTTCCTCTTGATGCACGGCTATCGTGGTCATCATGACTG
>QGVC01000413.1 GCA_003242645.1 Pseudomonadota bacterium | reverse complement strand
CTACCACCGCCGCCCTTCAGAGGGGCTCACGAACCCTCCGCTGTTTTGCCGTCGTGCTCACGGCCTCAGGATCACAGGCGACGACCTCATCGACACCTACGAGCGCACCCGCGCGGAAGGGTTCGGCAAGGAGGTGCGCCGGCGCGTCTTGATCGGCACTTACGTGCTCTCCGCCGGCTATTACGACGCGTATTACCTCAAGGCGCAGAAGGTGCGCGCTCTGATCAAGCGCGACTTCGACGAGGCCTGGCAGAAGGTCGACGTTCTGCTGACGCCCACCACGCCGTCCCCGGCCTTTGCCTTGGGCGAGAAATCAGGCGATCCGATCTCGATGTATCTGCAGGACATTTTCACCGTCACGGTCAACATGGCGGGGCTGCCGGCCATTTCGGTTCCGGGCGGTCTTTCGGCTCAAGGCACGCCGCTCGGCCTGCAACTCATCGGAAAGCCGTTCGACGAGGGCACGCTGCTTCGTGTGGCCCAGGTAATTGAGGATGCCGCTGGGCGCTTCCCGGTGCCCGATCGATGGTGGGTGAAAGGCTGAAGGGGGAGGATTCCGATGAGCACGCGTCGACCAGAAGAGTGCACCGATATGAGCCAGGTGCGAGCTGAAATAGACCGTATCGACGCGGCGCTCGTCGACCTCATCGCCGAAAGGTTCGGCTACGTGGAGCGGGCCTGGCAACTCAAGCTCGCCGCGAAGCAGGAAGCCAACGTGCCGTGGCGCAATCAGCAGGTCATCGACCGCGTGCGCGCACGGGCAGCAGAGCGGGGTTTGCCGCCGGATCTGTGCGAGGCGCTCTGGCGGCAGATGATTGGCTGGTTCATCCAGTATGAGGAAGAGAAGCTGCGGGCCCAATTGGAGGCGAGGGACTAAGCCGCGAGAGCAGCGCTCTTTGAGGCTCGAACGTGCTTCGATAGCACAAGGATAAGCCATGCAGGATCGAGCGAAGGCAGGAAAGTCGAGCAATCTGATCCCCGGCGCGACCGGGGATTGGGAAGTCGTGATCGGCATGGAAGTGCACGCGCAGGTGAACTCGCGGGCCAAGCTGTTCTCTGGCGCCTCGACAGAGTTCGGCGGCGAGCCGAACAGCCACGTATCTCTGGTCGACGCCGCCATGCCCGGCATGCTCCCGGTGATCAACGAGGAGTGCGTCGCGCAGGCTGTCCGCACGGGCCTCGGGCTCAAGGCGAAGATCAACCTCAAGAGCGTCTTCGACCGGAAGAACTATTTCTACCCGGATCTGCCCCAGGGCTATCAGATCTCACAATACAAGCAGCCCATCGTCGGAGAAGGCGAGGTCGAAATCGACGTCGACGGCGAGACGATCAAGGTCGGAATCGAGCGGCTGCATCTCGAGCAGGACGCCGGCAAGTCGCTACACGATCAGCACCCGGATTACACCTACGTCGATCTCAACCGCGCGGGCGTGGCGCTGATGGAGATCGTGTCGAAGCCCGACTTGCGCTCCGCCCGGCAGGCGCAGGCCTACGTGTCGAAGCTCCGCACCATCATGCGCTATCTCGGCACGTGCGACGGCGACATGGAGAAGGGCAACCTGCGCGCCGACATCAACGTCTCCGTGCGGAGGCCCGGCGAGCCATTTGGCACGCGCTGCGAAATCAAGAACGTGAACTCCATTCGCTTCATCGGTCAGGCGATCGAGGCGGAAGCGCGCCGGCAGATCGCAATTCTGGAGGATGGCGGCGTTATCGAGCAGGAAACGCGCCTCTTCGACCCGAGCAAGGGCGAAACCCGCTCCATGCGCACGAAGGAGGAGGCGCACGATTACCGCTACTTCCCCGATCCCGACCTGCTTCCGCTGGAGCTGACCCAGGAATGGGTGGATGCGCTGAAAGCCGACCTGCCGGAGCTGCCCGACGAGAAGAAGAAGCGCTTCATGGAGCAGTACGGCCTTTCCTCCTACGACGCCGGTGTGCTCGTGGCCGAACGTGCGGCGGCAGATTATTTCGAGAAGGTGGCAGCCGGGCGCGATGCCAAGGCCGCAGCCAACTGGGTCATCAATGAGCTGTTTGGACGGCTGAACAAGGAAGGCCTCGACATCGAGCAATCGCCCGTCTCCGCAGAGCAGCTGGGCCGTATTCTCGATCTCATCGCCTCCAAGACGATTTCGGGCAAGATCGCCAAGGATGTCTTCGACATTGTTTGGGCGGAAGGCGGTGATCCTGCCGAGATTGTCGAAAAGCGCGGGCTCAAGCAGGTTACCGATCTCGCTGCCATCGAAAAGGTTGTCGACGAGGTCCTGGCCGCAAACCCGGATAAAGTCGAGCAGGTCAAGTCCAAGCCCACCATGCTCGGCTGGTTCGTTGGCCAAGTCATGAAGGCCACCGGCGGCAAAGCCAATCCGGCTGCTGTGAACGAGTTGCTGAAACAGAAGCTCGGGATTTGAAAATTGGTCGAATGACCCGTAGCTCATTTCCGGGTCATTCATTATTTCCATTGATCCGGGAGCGTCCTCAGCAATTGCCGCTCCCGGATTTCCATTTCGCACTCTCCAGGTACGATACAGCTAATTCCGCATGGCTTTTTGGTATTTCCCTCGAAAAACCAACTCGTATGCCGTCTTAACGGAATTCAGGCCGTACTTGGGCCGGTCTCAACCGACCAGACCAGGTCTCACAGCCAGCACTTTCTCAGCGTTGGCGCAAGCTGTTGTTCCTAACCAGTCTGGTCCCGCCTTGGCTGCCTTTCCGCGTCATCACGAAATACACGATCTGCGCCACTGCCTTGTAGAATTCCGGCGGGATCATCTGATTGACGGCGACCTTCTTATACAGCGCCTGTGCGAGAGGCTTGTCCTCGATGATCGGAATATTGTGCTGCTCGGCAATTTCGCGAATTCGCAGCGCAATCAAATTGCGCCCCTTTGCAAGAACGCGCGGCGCGCCGCCTTCCTCGCGAACGTAGCGCAACGCCACGGCATAATGCGTCGGATTGGTGATCACGAAGGTTGCGCGCGGCACGGCGGCCATCATGCGGCGCCGTGACCGATCGCGCGCCAACGAGCGCAGCCGCGAACGAACGATGGGATCGCCTTCGGTCTGCTTCAGCTCCTCCTTCACTTCCTGCTTCGTCATCCGCAGCTCACGGCGCCAGAAGACGCGCGACCAAACGAGGTCAAGCACCAC
>QGVC01000067.1 GCA_003242645.1 Pseudomonadota bacterium | reverse complement strand
GGGAGCTGGTTGAGCATCGGAATGATGACACGGCGGCGCTCGTCGAAGGCCCGAACCATCTTGAGCACGTCGTCCTGCGGCCCTTCGAGCGCGGCGATGCCGGCATATTGCGTCGGCGCGTTCACGCAGGAATGGCAGTTCACGCACAGCCGCACGACCTTCTCGACGAGGTGCGTCGGCCACACGCTGAAGCCCAGCCGCCAGCCGGTCATGGCGTAGGTTTTCGACCAGCCGTCGAGCAGAATGAGCCGGTCGCGAATTTCGGGAAACTTGAGAAAGCTCACGTGCTCGCGGCCGTCGTAGAGGATCTGGCTATAGATTTCGTCCGACAGCACCGCGACGTGCGGGTGCCGTTCAAGGCCCGTGACGAGGCGCCTGATCTCCTCCTCCGGAACCGCGCCGCCCGTCGGATTACCTGGGCTGTTGATGATGATGAGGCGCGTCCGCGGCGTGATCTGCGCCAGCACCTCGTCGGCGCTGAAGGCGAATCCGTTCTCCTCCTTCAGAGCGATCGGCACGGGCTTGGCGCCCGTGTACTCGATCATGGACCGGTAAATGGGGAAGCCCGGATCGGGATACATGATCTCCGATCCCGGCTCGCCGAACATCAGAATGGAGAAGAACATCGTCGGCTTGCCGCCGGGCATGATGACGATGTTGTCCGGGTTGACCTCGACGCCGTGACGGCGCTTGAGGTCCGCGGCGACGGCCTCGCGGAGGGGCAGGATGCCTTGCGCCGGCGTGTAGCCGTGGTGGCCGTCGCGTAGCGCCTTGATGGCAGCCTCGACGATGTGCGGCGGTGTCTGGAAGTCCGGCTGGCCGATGCCGAGGTTGATGATGTCGCGACCCTGTCGCTGCAGCTCTGCGGCGCGGGCAAGCACCTCGAACGCCGTTTCCGTGCCCAACCGGTTAAGATTTTCCGCAAGCTGCAGCATGTCGCTCCCCTCAATATGCTACTCACGAGAAATCTGGCACGAGGCGAGTAGAAGGGGAAGTGGTGTCCCCATCAAAGGAGGGTTACGCGACGCGCAGTGAGAGCGCTGGCTCAGGCCAGCGCATAGTAGAGGGCTATGCCGATCGCCACGGAGACCAAGAGCCCGACAAAGAAGCTCACCCATTCCGCCCACGACCCCGCGTCTGCATCATCGTCGAAGTCCAGGTGAAGCGGAGTGGTGCCGACCGGGTAGAGCAGCGGCGGCTCGTCGGCGGGCGGGAGCGGGGGCGGCTCCGTCGGAACCAGAGCATTCGGGGGGTAGGCGCGCACACGCGTCGCGTGAGGCAAGCGGCTCAGGCCGTCTAATTCATCGCGATCGACGTCCGCGACGAGGGGCGCGCGGGCCAGTGGGGCAAGGGCGGCGAGCCGCTCGGCAAGGCGCGGCCGGGGCTGGTGGTGGAGGTTCGACAGGTGGGCTGTGGAAGGTGCTCTGGCTTTACTCAGTTCAGAGACGAATTTGGACATGCTCTTCTACTACACCGTGCATTGCGGGTTACTCCTCCCCTTAAGGTTGATTTATCCGGCTAAGGCTCGCGCGAAAAGCGAAAAGCGCTCGATTGTGGAATAAAGGGGAGGCCGGTGGAAAGTCGTCAGCTCACTGCTTGCTGATGCTGGCGAGCCGGTCGAGCAATCGCGGCTTGGCTTGGGCGTCGGATTCGGCGGGCGCTGCAGCCTCCACCTCGGCGGTGGCTTCGGCTTCCGCTGCCTTTCCGTTCTCCTTGCCGTCAGCCTTTGCGGCTGCATCAGCCTTCACGGCCGCCGATCCGTCGGCGGAGGGGCCGTTCATCCGCTGCGGTGCCGCCTTTTCCTCGTCGCCGTTGACGGGTGCTGGTTCGTCCCCAGGTTCGGCCGTCATTTTGCGCCTTATGATGCCGTAAGATCCTGCTCTGAGTGAAGCCGCCAGGGCAGGATTGACGTCCGTGATGCGCTGGGCGAGCGAGCGCCGGGCTGCGGCCTTCGGCTCGTCCTTCTGCATCGCTGCGGGCGCGGGGCCGGCACGCAGCCGGCGAACCTCGTCTCTGAACCGGGCAGCCTGCAAGGCAAGCCGCTCATTGGCTGCGGCAAGCTCGGCGCGCAGCTTCTCGATGGTGGCGGCGCGCTCGTCGGCCTCGGCCTGAAGGGATGCAATACGCGCTTTCATCGCGATCTTACTGTCCTTCAGCGAGATCGCGCGGCCATCGCCTTCGCCCTTCTCGTACACCGCGAGCGCGGCCTCGAGCCGCTTGATCTTCGCCGCCTGGTCGGCGACGAGGTTTTCGAGCGATTGCAGGCGCGCCCTCATGGTCTCATCGGCAAGCTCCTTGCCATCGGCTTGATCGGCGATGGACTTGAGGGCGCTCTCGGCTTCCACGAGGTCGCGGCGCAGGCGGTCGAGCTCGGCCTCCTGCTCGGGGCTCGCGCCGCCGCCGTTTGCACGCGCTGCTTGCGCGGGCATGGTCACCAGCGTCTGCAGGCGTGAAATCAGCGACTCCTGCTCGCGCGTCTTGGCACGGAGTGCCTCCAGCTCCGACCTCAGCGCCAGCTCGTTTTCGAAGCGCGGATCTCTCACACTGCGGCCGGTGCGCAGCCCGCGCGTGGCGATGACCGCGTTGAGCCGCTCGATCTCGGCCCGCTGCTGGGCATTGATCTGCATGACCTCGTCGAGCGCGCGGGCATTCTTGCTCGTGTCGGCTGTGATCGCCGCCAGCTCGCGATCCCGCTGTTCGAGCAGCTTGCGCGTCTCGGCAAGCCGCTGCTCGACGGCGGGCAGACGATCCATCACGGTCTGCTCGAGAACGCGGCGCGCGTTGACGTTCTCTTCCAGCTCGGCCCGGAGCTTGGCGAGCTCGGATTCCAGCGCAGAGATGGTCGCGTCGCGCTTGCTGACCTCCACCTGCTGCCGGGCGGCCGCCAGGCGCAGCTTCTCCAGCTTGGTTTCCAGCTCGTGAATGCGAACGGCGTAGTGGGCGCGGAGCCGGTCGCGATCAAGCAGCAGCTCGCTTTCCGTGAGCGGCATCACCCGGCGCATGTGCTTGTAGGTCAAGCGCATCGCGCGTGCGCGGTAAGCTGGCGCCAGGAGTACAGCGATGAGGGTGGCAAGCAGGAACCCCAGCGCCACGAGCATGGTCGACTCGATCGTGATCACTGAGGCATCCCCGAACGCAATCCTAACAGCACACAGTAGGTAGGGCCGACTCCGACGACCGGCCCCTCGTGAAGTTACAACGCAATCTCACTCGTCCCGATCCGTTCCCCTTCACAGATCGGCTAACGCCGGATCAGAAGGGATTCCAGGTCGGAGTTCGGGTATACTTCAAATAGCCGACGTTCGCACCTAGGCGAAGCCCAACTCCTGAACGAATCGGCGCGAGCACCACGTGACCGTGCTTCTGGAACTGGATGCTCACGCCGCCCACCACATAGGCGGACCCCTGAACACCAGCGAAGCGGTTGTAGATCTCGCTCGGGTGGCGCAGGTTATAGACGAGAACCATCGTTTTCGAGCCCTCGCCTCCAAAGTCGTAGCCAATCGACGGGCCTTGCCAGTAGACCTTATGCCGGCCGGCATCCTTGGTGTAGAGCGTGCCCTCGCCGTAGCGCAAGCCGGCAATGAAGGCACCGCCTGCGTCCTCACCGAGAATATAGCCGTTCGGCCGGCCCGCCTTCTGGAAGGCGTACTCGACAACGGCGGCCAGCCCCCTGCTCACTGAGCCGAAGAACGCATGCCCCGCCTCCAGGATCTCGTTCCGCGAGTAGGTGCGGTCATCGTAGTGGTCGTAATCTGGAGGAGGGGGCTCCGCGTACCGGTCATACTCGCGTGGAGGCGGGCCATAATCCCGCTCGTAAGGCTCCGGCTGAGAGTCCGGGTACGGAGTGTATGCCGGGCCCTCGCCGAGTCCGGCCCCTGGTGGCGGCGGCACGTACGTGTCGGTGTTGGGGTCGTAATAATCGCCACCTGACCGATAGGCGTTGCCGTTAGGCCGGTAGGCATCGTTGGGGCGGTACGCGTCATCGGCGCGGTACGCATCGCCGGAGGCGCCAGAGCCCCCACGGTAGCTGTCATCAGGGCGGTAGGCATCGTTGCGGGCGGCATAGGTGTCGTACCCCGAGCTAGCCTTCGGCGGGGTTTCCCAAGGCAAACGATCCTGAGCCTGGCCGAATTCCGCCCCGCCGAGCACTGCTCCCAGAGCGACAGCGACGGCGAGAGCCTTGGCCTTCGAAAATAGCGAGCGTCCTGCGAGCATGTATCCACTCGTCATCAATCGCGCCGACACGCGGGCCGACGGATTATCAACCGTCAACCATTCCTCAAAACTATTACCAAAGTGTGGCTGACGCGTCCGATCAAAGACGGATCAATGGCAAGAGAGACGACCGCCCCCAAACCACGAACGATGGGTTCGTGAACCCGCTTTCGGACTTGCCGTACTCGAGCGGGTGCTTGTCGAGCGTCGTCACAAGGCCGCCCGCCGCCAGCACGATCGCATGGCCGGCAGCTGTATCCCATTCGCTCGTCTGGCCGAATCGCGGATATATGTCGGCGTCGCCGCGGGCTACGAGGCAAAACTTGAGCGACGAGCCGATGTTCCGGCAGCTTGCGATCCGCGAATCGGCCAGAAAACGGTCCGTATCGGGTGTGCGATGCGATCGGCTTGCGACAGCAACGAGCCGCGCTGGGTCAGGTTCGCGCGTCCGAATCGGGGTTGTCTGAACATCGTCGAGGCTGACAGGCCCAGCCTCCGGCGAAACTCGAATCTCTACCGCTTCGTCCGAACCAACTGTGACGAAAAGCTGATCGGAAGCTGGTGCGTAGATCAGCCCGAATCGTGGCGTCCGCTCAACGATAAGACCGATGTTCACTGTGAAATCCGTGCCGCCAGACACGAATTCACGCGTGCCGTCGAGCGGATCAACGAGAAAAAAAGCATCATCGAGGCGAGGGCGTTCGCCGCGGCTTACGGCTTCCTCGGCAATCACGGGAACGCCGGGGGCATACCGGGCAAGTGCCTCAAGGATGATTTCCTCAGCCTCCCGGTCAGCGGCCGTGACGGGGCTCGAATCCGTCTTCCTCTCGACGGTAAATCCCGTGCGCCGGTGGCGCATGATGGCAGCCCCGGCCGCCAGCGCCGGTGCAAGCATGAGATTGGCAAGTCTGTTGGGATCCAAGTCCATGAGCTGTCCCAGCGTCTCCCAGTTTACTGGTGAACCTTCAAGGTCTTCGAAGGTGCCCCACTCAAGTCACCAGAATCCAATCCCCAGGAAATGCGGGCAGCCCGCCCGAGCGGGGCGATCCGATCTTGGCAACGATGTGGCGACGCAGGTATCAACACTCAAAAGCGATTTTACAAGGCGCCAGTCAGCCCGCGTGAGCGCCTCCCCGCGCATGGGCAATAAGACAATCTCCGGTTGAGGAGGCCTTGATGACTCAGACCTCGCATCCGACCGATCTCGAGCTCGCAGCTCTCATTTCGAGCAAGATTTGCCATGATGTCATCGGTCCTGTAGGAGCGATCTACAACGGGCTGGAGATCCTGGACGAGGACGATAACGAAGAAGCCCACACTTATGCGCTTGAAGTCATCCGAAATGTGACGGAGCAGGCTTCAGCCCGATTGCAGTTCGCACGATTTGCCTTTGGCGCCGCGGGATCCGCCGGGTCTGTCATCGATTTGGGAACAGCTGAACAGATTTCCCGCGGTTTTGTTGGTAACGGCAAGCATAAGTTGAATTGGAAGATACCGCCCGGTCAAATGGCGAAGGATCGGGTGAAGCTATTGCTCAATTTGATTGCAAGTGCGGTTTCGGCGCTGCCGCGCGGTGGTGAGATCGAAGTGGTCATGGCAGGGACAATCGAAGATCCCGCGTTCATCATTCGTTGCCGTGGAGCTGGTGCGCGTCCGCCGCAGTATTTGGCGGAATTCATCAGCGGTGGTCCCATGCCGCGGCTCGATGCCATAAGCATCCAGGCCTATTACACATGGCGCCTCGCAAACTCTTCGGGGATGCGACTCGAAATATTGAACGATCCCTCAGGAGTTATTCTAATCGCGCGTCCTGATGCGCCAAAACGTTGATTTTTCAACATTTCCTTCTTTCCCACATCCCGTTTATCAAAGACTGTCGCTCAACGGAGATTGCTCCGGGCGTGCACGAATGACCTTGGTCGTTTCGCCGCGGATAAACTCTTAACTGAAAATTTAGAGTTGACTACGGAACTCATGGATGCTGTTCTCCCGCTCCGCCAGGCCACGGGGGATTTTGATCTCCACGCCAACTGAGTGGTTTCTGGCGCCGCGCTTTGGCGGCATTCCAGCCCTGAACTGACGATGGGTCCGTACTGAGAAGGCTCACGTTACGGGGGAAACGTTCTGCGGCCGTTCGGCCGAATTCATCCGAGCAAAGGAGGTCCGTTTTCGGTGCCCGCCAAGGCAATCGTGAAACTGCGTATGGAGGTCTCATGTATCGGATGCTCACGTTCGTCTGGGCTTTGGGAGTGTTGTTGTTCGCGTCGCAAGCTCAGGCCGTGGCGCCCATGGGCGAGACTACCGGTTCGGTAAGGGCCGAGATCGGCTCCGAATTCCAAACCGACAAGAAAGCTTATCCGGCGAAGCGCCGGGCAAAGTCAGTCACGAAGCGTAGGCACGCAAAGCGGCATGTGGCCAGCTATAGCCGCCGCACTGCATACAAATCGCGGCGGTCAAAGATCTACGCCTATCGCTCCCGCCGTATTACCAGTGTCGCCCAAGCTGACGTGTCCAAGAAGCGGACTCGGCGTGCTGCAGCGCGCAGTGGGCGGCGCATCGCAAAGTCCGTGCCCGTTGGCATGACGATGACCGGTCTTGCCTCTTATTACTGGCAGCCACAGCGTGTGGCATCCGGCGGCTGGTTCAACCCGAAGGCCATGACGGCCGCGCACAAGACATTGCCATTCGGCACGCGGGTGCGCGTCACGAACAAGCGCAATGGCCGCTCGGTCGAGGTGACGATCAACGATCGTGGACCTTATGTGCCAGGCCGCATCATCGACCTGTCCGATGCCGCTGCAAGCAAAATTGGCATGAAAAAGGCAGGCGTCGTACCGGTGCATGTTGAAGTTATTGGCCGATAGCCTGTTTTCGAACAGGAAGGCGATGGTGGCGGGAAAAACCGCCGCCATCGCAAATGCAGTCCTGCCATCTCTATGCCCGAATCACGTTCAATGGCCTGCAAAATGACCTTCGAACGGCTGATTGCGACAAGAGTGGCGTCGTTGTTTGCGTCTGCCGTGATCCCGCTTCTGACATGCGGTGGACCGAGCTTTGCCAATGATGTGACAGCGGGATGGCAAACCACTGTCATTCCTATGACAGAGAGTGAGAGCCCCGCGAAGAAAAGCGGGCGCAGGCATGCGTTGGAAGGCATCGCTTCGTATTACAAGCACGGAAAAAAGACTGCATCGGGCGAGCCGTTCGACCAGCGCGCAATGACGGCAGCGCATCCGACATTACCCTTCAACTCGCTCGTGCGGGTGACCGATCGCACCAATGGCAAAAGCGTTGTGGTGAGGATCAACGACCGTGGTCCCTTCGTTGCCGGCCGGGTCATCGATCTTTCAGAGGCGGCCGCAGAGGCGATCGGCATGACCCGTCGCGGCGTTACGCCCGTCCGTCTCGAAGTGCTGTCGATGCCCGAAAAATCGCAAAAGAACTAGCGATTAGTTCCTGGTTTCCGCGGCCCTTTTCCTCTAAGCCGCATGAAATGGTTGCGGTTCTCGCCCGCAATTGCCGGATTAGCAAATTGGGCTCAGGAAAGGCATGTGTGGGGCGAGATTTACCGAAGTTCGTCGAAATTCTGACCGGTCTTGTAATTCCTCTAAATCAAAAGAGCCGCGACGCCCCTCATAAACGAAACGACACTTCATTTGCGTAAGAAACGCCAGCTCTAGCCGGACCCGAGCGTTCGCACTGCTTCTCGCAACGAGGATTCTGTCTCGTTCAACGAGCTAGTGACAGCATCGAATGCGCGCGACACCATGATGAGGTGGGTCATTTCCAATACCGGATTCACATTTGCTCGCTCGATGTAGCCCTGGATCACACCGTCGCGAACGAAATCCAGAATAGGTTCCGCCGGACGGTCTGGAATAACGCCTGATCCTTCGGCTCGAATCAATTCGGCTTCAGGATCGATGCGGAAGAGACCCAGTGCGCCAATCTGCTGGTTGTCCTGCGTAATCGTGCCGTCGCGCGCAATTTGCGGCGGACCGCCCTCGGGGTCGAGCAGGATTGGCGCACCACCGACGTCAAGCACTGGATAGCCGGTGATCGTCTGCAGATCGCCCGCTTCGGTCATCCGCATGCGGCCATCGCGCGTATACACGATTCCGGAGGGCGTCTGGATCGCGAGCCAGCCATCGCCTTCGATCGCGACGTCCAGGGGATGATCGGTGCGTATCAGCTCGCCTGGAGTACGGGAGAGATACGATTTGCCCGTCGATGCAAATGCGACGGGTTCCAGCGGGACTTGCGAAATGAAACTTTCGAACTTCACCTGCTGGGCGCGGAAGCCCGCACTGGAGGCATTGGCGACGTTGCTGGCGATCGTTTCGAGTCGCCGGTGAAGCGCAAGCTGCCCAGAGAGCGCGACGTAGAGACTCGACTGCATTCAGAGCCTCGCAAATCTGAGATTCTGGAAACTGGCGAGGAGTTCTGGCGCAAATCCGGCCTCAATTGGTCTCCCGATGAGAAGGTTTGCGGGGTTCGAATAAGTGCTGGGATTGGCCAGCTCCCATAGGCTGAGAAAGCGCGTGATGAAACTCTCAAGCTTGGCAGGGTTCTTGAAATCGTCGAAATTGATCCGCTGCTCGATCATTTGCGCCTGCCGGTCGACATCGATGGCTGCTGTCAGGGGCGGTAGCCCCAATGCCGTCCGCACGACCTCGGAAAGCGCCCGGTCGGCGAGAATTTGGTACGCGTTCGAAAGCTCAGGCGCTTTCCGTTGGAAATAAAGGGCAAGGCGCACGCCTTCGTTCTGCTGGCCCGCGCCCTCCTCCAGCACTTGGCGCACGTACTTGTCCACGACGCCGTGCTGAGCACGTTCGAGAGACGTGGCTAGCTCTCCATATCGGGCGAAGTTGAAGGTTGCGACGAATTCCCGAAAGCGCGGATCGGTGAGCTTGTTCGCAATGCTGTTCGGGTTGTCGATTCCTTCGGTTAGCACCTTCTTAATAAACGCCTTTGCATAGATCAGGTCGGCCAAGCCGAAAGCCCTCATCGCGTAGGCGAAGAGGCGATGATCGCCGATGAACTCCTCGACAGTTTTGACCTTACCAATGTTGGCCAAGTAGTAGGACGTTTCGCGCGCAACGTCTGGCCTCCGGGCCGTCATTTGGAGAGAGCGGCCGAGGTCGTTCGTGATTAGACGATAACTCGCAATGCTCGTAAGCACGCGTTGCGCCCGCCCCATCAAATGCCTTGTATAGCTTTGCATCCCAAGGCTTGAGCGGAGCTGACGTTCATCCCCTGGCATTTGTTAACCGGCTTAAGGCCCGCGCAAGGGTCGGCACCTAGACAAATCAGAGTCGGACGGGAGGCTCCGCATGACGATCATCATCGGGCTCATCATCACGCTCGGTGCCTTGCTTGGCGGCTTCGTGGCCATGGGCGGCCATGTCAATGTCATTTGGCAGCCATGGGAGTACGTCATCATCTGCGGCGCGGCGGTGGGCACGTTCGTCGTCGCCAACCCGGTGAAGACGATCAAGGATGTCGGAGTCGGGTTCGTCGAGGTTCTCCTGATGCGTACGCCGAAGCCGCGGGAATATCTGGATGTCCTCGGCGTGCTGCACGAGCTCATGCGCACGCTGCGCAGCCCGTCGCGCAACGACCTTGAGCACCACATCGAAAATCCGAGGGAATCGCCGCTCTTTCAGAAGTTCCCGACGGTACTCGTGAATCCTGAGCTGACGACCTTCATTTGCGACTATTGCCGTCTGATCTTGATGGGCAATGCGCGCACTCACGAAATCGAGGCGCTCATGGACGAGGAAATTGAAACCATGCGCCACGATAAACTGAGGTCGTACCATGCCCTCGTTTCGATTGCGGAGGCCCTGCCGGCGCTGGGTATCGTCGCCGCGGTTCTCGGTGTCATCAAGGCGATGGGTGCGCTCGACCGGGAGCCCGAAATTCTCGGATCGCTGATTGCTGCGGCGCTCGTGGGCACCTTTGCGGGAATTTTCTTTTCCTATGCTGTCGTCTCACCGGTCGCGAGCAAGCTGCGGACCATCCGCGAAAAGAAAATGCAGCTTTACGTGGTGGTGAAGCAGACGCTGCTGGCATTCATGAATGGGGCCATGCCGCAGGTCGCACTCGAGCACGGTCGCAAAGCCATTTCGGCCTACGAGCGTCCCTCGATCGACGAGGTCGAGGAGCAGACATTCTCGGCAGGGCCGGGTGGAAATGACAGTGCTCGGAAGGAGGCGGCATGATCGGTGCGGGTGCTGCCAATTCACGGACCGAGGTTCACCGCGACGCTCTCGCTGCCATTTATCGCTGCGGGGCAGCCTATGGCCAGCGCTTGCCAATGTTGCCGACTGCGCTCGAACGCGTGGCCGCCGCATGCACCGAAAATCTTAAAGGCCTATCCACTGCGCAGCCGAGGGTGACCTATCTCGGGCTCGAAAGCGGAAAAGCCTCCGAGCTTTTCGGCGCGGAGCGCAAGGAGTGGCTCACCGGCCTGCTGCATGCCCTCGCGTGGGATGCCCACGTGCTCGTCTGCGTGAACTACGATCTCATTTACACCTACGTCGATATCGCTCTGGGCGGCGACGGCTCGCAGCAGCCATTCATCGAGCCTCGCCCGTTGTCGCGCATCGAAACTCGTATCGCCCAGACGTTCGTTGCCCGGTTCGCCGCAGCGCTGAAAATCGGATTTGAGCCCTACGCCGCCACTCTTTTCGCGTTGGATGGCGACATGGGTAGCGTCAATCCAGATCGGCTCGGCGGCCCGCACGCACCAGTTGCGATTGCGCGATATCGGTTGGAAGCAGGGCAATGCAGCGGCGAGCTCCAATTGGCCATTCCCGATGCCGTTTTGACCGCTTTGAAACCGGCTTTCGCACGCCCGCCTCTCGGTCGAACCGGCACTGCAGACCCGGGATGGTCTCAGAAAATCCGAGGCGAGATCAATCGCACCCAGCTCACAATGCATGCCGTGCTGGAAGATCGCCCGCGGACATTGGCGGAGGTTGCCTCGTTTCGCGTCGGCCAAATTTTGCCGCTGGAGGCGACGGCGCGGTCACCCATTCGCATCGATTGCAACGGTGAGCCGTTGCTCTGGGGCGAAGTGGGTCAGTCCAATGGGGTTTACACGTTGCGCGTCCAAGGGTTTGTCGATCGCGAGCAGGAGTTCATGAATGACATCCTTTCTGGATGATCGCGCCCCGTCCGCTGCGGGGAACACGGTACACCATCAGAAGCCCAGGCAAGATCAGCCTTCGCGCGCCACTGAGAGCTCCACGCCATCTGGCGCAGCTGCTGAGAAACAAGACCTGCTGATTCAAGAGTTCGCTGCTGAGCTGACACCAACGCCAGAGGAGCTTGCTGCCGCCTTCGGGCCGTCGGCGAAGGCAGAGGCACCGCCATCGCAGCAAGCCCGGCAATCGCGGTCGCCCACAGCCGGCCATCTCGAAGCCATCATGCGTATCCCCGTCTCCGTCCAGGTCGTCCTCGGCTCGGCAACGATGCCCGTTTCTGGGCTCGTCAAGCTTGGGCGAGGTGCGGTGATTCCGTTGGATCGCCGAGTGGGTGAGCCGGTCGATGTGGTCGTGAACGGCCGCGTCATCGCGAGGGGAGAAGTGGTCGTCATGGACGAGGGCACGTCCCGTTTCGGGATCTCCCTGACCGAGGTGGGTGCTGGCTCCGGATCTGGCAGGGACGCCTGACAGATCCGGTCCGATGTCAAAAACTCAGGCGAATGCGGCAGCCGAGCGGAAACCGCTGACCGGCGTCGAAAAGGCGACGGTTCTCCTGCTTGCGCTCAGTCGCTCGAAAGCCGCGCAACTCCTGAAGCGCCTAGACGCCGAGGAGATCCGGCTCATCGCGCGGGCGGCAAACCGGCTGCCAGTGTTATCCGCGCAGGACCTGGCGGAGCTCGTCGATGAGTTCACGGAGATGTTCTCCAGCGGCATCGGCTTTGCCGGCTCCACAAGCGAGGTGAAAGACCTGCTCGCCCAGGTGATGAGCGAGGAGGAGGCTGAAGAGCTGCTCGCTGAAGGCGCTGGCAAGGAAGAGCCGGTGTGGGCCAGGGTTGCGCGGCTGAAGGATGAAATTCTTAGAGCGTATCTCCTGCGGGAGCATCCGCAGACGATGGCACTTATCTTGTCGCGTCTCGATCCGACACAGGCCGCTCGAATTATCGGCTCGCTGCCTTTGGAAGTACGGAACGCGCTCTTGGTCAGGATGCTGGGGATCCGGACTGTCGCTCCAGATGCGCTCGAGGTGTTGGAGGAGGCTCTCCGGGAAGATCTGATCACGTTGCAATCGCCCACCGCCGGCCGTCACACGGGAATAGCCGATATTCTCAATCGGCTGGACAAAGTCCAATTCGAAGCCGCGCTGAAGCATCTGGCAAAAGCACGCCCGGCCGACGTGGAAGCGATGCGCAGCCTGCTGTTCACCTTCGACGATCTCGCCTCCCTGCCACCCAGGGCGCTGGCGCTGGTGCTGAACGAAATTCCACCCGAACGCCTTGTGCTTGCGCTGCAGGAGACCGATTTTGCATTTCAGGAGGCCGTGCTCACCGGGTTGCCCGCCCGCACGCGTCGCATCGTCGAAATGGAGCTGCAGGCCGAAAGCCATGCCACGGCGCGCGAGATTGCAGATGCTCGCCGCGCAATCGTCGACGTCGTGTTGAGGCTCATGGCACAGCGCAAGATCGAGCCTCCGGCCGCTGAGCGCACTGCCATCGCCGGTTGAGGAAGCCAGAAATGGCGGAAGTGGAGGACAAGGAAAGCAAAACCGAAGAGGCGACTGATAGGCGCATTCAGGACGCGGTCGAGAAAGGTCGCGTGCCGCATTCGCGCGAGGCCGTCACGTTCGGCTCAATGCTTGGCATCCTTCTCGTGGCGGGGTTCTTCTCGGCCATCACCGCAAGAGTCAGCCGTGCGGTGCGGGTCTTCTTCGAAGGACCCGGGGGGTGGGCTCTTATCTACGGAGGGCGAGCGGGGCGCGTCCTCGGGGTTGGTGG
>QGVC01000412.1 GCA_003242645.1 Pseudomonadota bacterium | reverse complement strand
CCGTAGACGTACCGATGATCTGCCCTCCAGGGGGGCCGGAGAGGATCGAGAGCTTGACCTCGCCGTCAATGACCCTGGGGTCCACACGATCGCCGATGCGTACTTCAAGCCGGACGGGCGGCCAAATCGCATTTGGAATGCGAACTCGCGTCGGCTGCTGCACGAAGACGAGCTGTCGTTCTGCCACGTCAGACCTCCACGATCTCGATGCGGTTGGACGCAAAGATGGCGAGCTCCCGCGCCGCGATCGTGATGTTGTCAGGATCGGTCGGGTTCGGTGCAGTACCGATGGCGAGCAATGGCACGTCTAGGATCCCAGGGGCGGCGGAGAAGATGACCGGGTACAAGCGGGCAGCGATCACGTGCTGGCCAATCTCAAGGCTTTGCCCGTAGGTGACCAGTGCGGCTTTGATTCGATCGGATCCGTCGGCCGGATATGCGCTCCCTTTGCGGATCTTGATCGAAATGTAGATCGGGACCTCCACGGGCCTGGAGAAGCGGACTTCATGCAAGAATCCATGGGAATCCTCGACTTGCCCCACTTCGGTTCCATGAGCGAGGATGCCTGCCGGCTTGCGCCGCCAGATCTCACGAAAGATCGTCTCGTCGTCTCCGCCCTGGATGACCGCCTCGAAGCTCTTCGGGGGGAGACCTGCGGCGTCGGTTTCCATAGAGGTGTTCTCGAAGAGGCTCACCTGCCGCACCCCAGGGAGAAGAAGCAATGCGGCACGAAGGCTCTCGAAGGTGCCAGAACCAACCGCGCGAAGCGTAGCCTCGCGGCGCGCCCGCAGCTCTTCGTCGGTCTCCCGGTTTCGGCCAAGGATCGCATCCTCGAGGTTGATCACACTCTCCCACCCGACCACGGGTGTATCAATCTGCGTCAGCGTCCCTGCTGGAGCCGGGATCGGCCCAGTATCCTCAGCCACCATCTCCACCCTGATGGAGCCGACTTCTGGGATCGTGACTTCCTCGACCGTGCGGAAGCGCGCTCCTGTCCCCTCGACTGATGCCACGCGCCCAGCAGGGAGGACGGTTCCAGGAACACCCGAGATGGTGGCGATCACGCGAGAAGGAGTCGCCGGAAGGCGAGTCACTCCAGTAATCGCCGCGATGCCGTCGAGAGCGTCTCCGACCGCGGAATCCGGATACATCGACCGATAGACGGCCTGCATCTGCTCCCACGCTCGGGCAACGTACTCGGAGACAATGCCAACAATGTGGCCTAGGATCGAATCGGCTTCGAAGGAGAGGCTCGGGGAAATCCTAGCCCGGAGCTGATCGATCAGCTCCTGGCGGATCTCCTCCAAGGTCTTCGCGACGAAACCCTCGGGCATCAGGCCGTAGCTCATGGCGCAAGAACCTCCTCGGCCTCGACCACCTCGCCGGTGTCAGTAGTGACGCGGAAACGGATCCGCACGCTGCGGCGCGCTCCGTCTACGTCCGCAGACAGACTTTCGATGGAAGCAACGCCTTCGGTGTCCTGGATTGCCTGGCGGAAGATCGACAGCAGAACAGGACGAGTGATCCGGTGACCGAGGATGCGCTGCCAGTAGGGCATCCCTTCGTCGGGTGCCAAGAACCACTCGCCCAGGAAGAGCCGCAAGCGGATGCGGATCCGCTGCGCTACTTCCTCGGCGCCGGAGATGAGGACCAAGTCGCCCCTGGAGAGGGCCAGGTCACCGTTTTGGTCGAGAGCCAGATCCATGATCGATTATTTGCGGCCGCAGGGCTATCGACTCTATCGTACTGGATCAGCAAGGACTATAGAAGGTGCATGCCGCGGTTAGCAATTCGGTGATCGTGGACCTAGATATGTAGCTACTCGGCCTTCGTCTTCTTCGCCGCGATGTCGATCGCGTCGAGCGTAGGCTTCGGTACTGACTGGCCGGTAGGAATGGCGGCATTCACCAGGTCGATCATCTGCCGGACCTTGCTCGCCAGTGCCACGAAGTCAGCTGCACCCCCAACCTCCACTGCATCTTTGGTCACCCGCAGCTTCGCGTTCCCGTCCTCGAAAGCAACGCAGATCGCATCCGGGTCGAAGTCGCGCAGCGCCTCCGGATACGGGTAGAAGCCGGGGATGCACACAGCGTCGGAGAGATCGTGCTCCCATCGCCAGATCGGATCGACCTGCGTGCCTCCCCGCTGGCACCATTGATCGATCGATCGCTCTTGGAAGATGACGAGGCAGTAGTCGCCCTTCTTGAGCGGCCACGTGATGAATGCACCGCCGCCCCGCGGGAAGAGCACAGGCACGCGAGGAAGAAGCGGTGCCGGCCACTTCTCCCAGCCACCTTCAACCTTCATCCAACTCTGGATGCAGATCTCAACCTCTGCAGTCTGCTTCCCAGGATCGAAGGAAACGATCCTTCCAGGAAGTGCGGTGTGCACTCGCTGCTTCCAATAGCGAAGGATCGACTGCAGGGATTCGGTAAGCTGGGCACCCAGGTCGTCCTAAAAGGGATCGCCTCAAGACCCGAATACAAGTCGGCTCCGTGAGTGTCTCCGGTGTGCGTTACCGACTGAATGACGAACCATCCGTCTACCTGCTCGCTCTGCACATGCAGGAGACGGGCGGGCTGGAGCTCGCCGTTGAGGAGCGACCGGACTTTGAGGATGTCTCGCGTCGCTCCAAGAGGCGTTTGTTCCTTCGCCCACGTCGGCGAGCCAATAAGGCCCGACCTAGGCGTCAGCGATACTTCCTGCTGCCCGTCATGCTTCCCTTCCCGATAGAAGAGGAGAGCCTCGTCTCGGATCGCTGCGGTGTCATAGCCCAAGCTTTCTGCGAACTTCTGGAACTGCTCGCGGATCGGTCCAGCCAGGACGATGCCATTCGCGAACGTGCTTGCTGCTGCTCCCACGCCATCGGTGCGCAGCCGATCGATCGCATCCTTCACCGCGATCCCGGCGTTCCTTCCGAGCCTTTCGAGAATCCGCCCAGGATTCACCGCCGATGCTAACGCCTCGAATTGGCGCGCCGTCCGCGCTGCATTCAGGCCGTCTCCGGCCTTCATCGTAGTCACGCGATCGGGACCTTCGATTTCCGTGGTCACCAGGTCCACGTCGCCGACGAAGAGGAGACGCATCTCGCCCCGGTAGCCCGCTGAAAGGAGGATCTTCGCATCCTTCTGCTTCGTCGCTGCCGCCGTGTCTGCCGCCATGTTC
>QGVC01000411.1 GCA_003242645.1 Pseudomonadota bacterium | reverse complement strand
AAGACGGCCGCTCCACACGTCGCGGCTATCGCTGCTTCCTTCCTGCACCGCGCCGGTCGCCTGCAGGGTTGTGCCGGAGCTCATGCCCAAAGTTACGCCAGCCTCCGCCTTGAGGTGAACATCCTCAGCGCCCGAACCAGGGGCGAGCGCGCTGAGGCCGTCAATGTCCCAGAAGCTGCTGATGGCCGCCTTCGGCTCGATGAACGTCGATCCGTCGACATTGAGGCGGTAGCTGACCTCCGGTCGGATGCTCACCTTGCCCGAACTGACAGTTTGAGAGACCGGCTCATCCGTCAACGCTTGACTTTGCTCCAGATACTCAAGCGCCATTGTGGACGAAAGGCGCCAGTTGCCGAATGCATGAGTATTGACGAGGCGAGCATTGACGCCGCGCTTCTCGGCGCTCCCGTGCGCATGTGAAAAAGGACCCGGAGATGCGCTCTCTCCCCAACCTGCGCGCGCGTCGAGCGAAATGCCCGGTGCCAAGCGAAGAGAGGTCATCGGACCGGCCATCCAGCCGCGCTCGGTGAAGCTTGTGGGCCCGTAGAGGGTGTGGTCGCCCTGATCGTCGAGCTGCACCAAGGCGCCGACCATGATCTCCGGCATCAGCTTGAGATTGAGCCCACCCTCGCTGAGTGCGCTCGGATCGGCATTTGGTGGCGGCTCCGTCGGCGCGTTCAGGGAGTAGCGCTGACCTTTCGCTCCGAGCCACAGGTCGATGCCATCGGGTGCGCGAACGGCGCTTCGTCTCAGCACGGACCCTTGTGCTTTGGAGTTGGACAGCGTGTGGTCGCGAGCGGAGTCCCTCGCTTTCAACTCCGTGATCAGTGCTTGAGGGTCTGCTGGCAGCCAAAGGTCAAGAGGGTCAGTAGAAGCCACCTCGTCGGCACCATGGGGGGCACTCTGCTTGTCGTGCGCCTCCTGAGAATCGTTCGTCGGCCTGCAGGTCGCGATGAAAGTGGAGTCCGACTCGCCCTGCGCGGCGAACTCAAATGCGAACGTGCCGGAGACCTCCGCAAGAAACGTCACTGCGGAGCCAGCTGGCCCCGAAAGCAGTTGGAGCGGTGATCCCGCTCCGCCGACGAGGGTCAGCGATCCAACCACATCAGGTTCTGCATCAAAAATAAAGTCGAGCGAGTCGCCAGCCTTGAGTGCGACCGTACGGACCACACGGTTAGGTCCAGTCAGCTCGACGTTCAGAAGACCGCGGTTGATGGCATCGCAATCGATCGGCCGAGCCATGGCCACGGAGCTACCGCTGGTGGCAGCCGGTGTGGCGGAAAGCAGGAACCCGAGGCCGAGCGTGGCAGCCCCGGCCGTTGCGAGACAAAATCTCGAACACATGACGTGGCTCAGCAAAGCTTTAGGGATTGCAGTCTCAGTCGTGCCTCTCACCCCTTGCTGCAATGCAATGTGGACCAAAATGTGAGTCAGAGGAACACTTTCTTCGCGTTCTCGGGTGGGGCGGCTGGTCGTAGCTGTTCAATCTCCTGGTCGCCAGTGCTGAAAGGATACAGAGCACACCCGCGACGTCCCGCCGAGCTTTACCACAGCGCCAGCGGTGGGTATTGATCCCGCCAGGTCGCCCACAAGGAATGGCGACCAAGGAGTTCCGACAAATTCACCAGAGGAAGCCGCCCGTCATGTTTCGTACCAGCCTGAGAGCTTTGGCGGTTGTCGCCACGATCTTCGCACTTATCAACGGTGCTGAAGCCGAGACCCGAGTCACGTTCAAGGCGGCCAAGTCCGGCACCTCGTATTATCAGATGGCGGTGCAGATCGCGGAGGCCGTAAAGGCTGGCTCCGGCGGCGACATCATCGTGACCGTCGAGGAAAGCCAGGGCTCCGTTCAGAACGTGAAGGAGGCTGCAAACCGTGGCGGGAATTACGTCTTCACCACGCCGCCAGGGCTGGCGAAGGCTGCGATTGCCGGTACGGACCAGTTCGCGCCGAAGGACCCCGCGTTTGACAAGCTGCGCGGCCTGTTCCCGATCCCTGGAATAACCATGCACTACGTCGTGCGCGAGGACAGCGGCGTCACCACCTTTGCAGATCTCGCCGGAAAGAGGTTCATCATCGGCAAGGGCAGCTTCGGTGCGAGCGAGGCGGAGAAGAACTTCGAGACGTTCGGATTGGCCGGCAAGGTGAAGCTGGTCGACGTCGAGCTGAGCTCGGCGGTGCCTGCTCTCAAGAATGGTCAGGTCGACGGCTTTGCTACGGCTGGCTCCTTCCCGGCGCCCAATGTGATGGAGGCAGCTGCGGGCCTGAAAGTTCGCCTCCTCTCGATGACCGATGAGCAGATCGCTGCCACGGGGCGCACCAAGCAGGTCATTCCCGCGGGTACCTATCCCGGAATTGACACGGACACGGTGACGACGTCGCTTCCGGTGGGCGCCTACACGACCAGCGATATGGACGAGGCCACCGCCTATCAGCTCACAAAGATTTTTTGGGAAAAGAAGGCCGATATGGCGAAGGCCAACCCTTGGTGGAACGGCGTGACGCCTGACATGCTGGAGACGCTGGGGGCTCCACTCCATTCCGGAGCGCTGAAGTACTACAAGGAAGCGGGGTTCACTCTGCCCGCCGGTCAGTAAGCCAGAGGACGGCGTGGCGATCGGTGTCGTGCAAGATCCGTTGAAGGCCAGCGTGCCTGTGCGCGTCGGCTTCGGTGCACTCGCGCTGGTCACGGTCGGCTTTCATCTCTGGCTCGTGTTTGCCGGGCTGATCCCTAATCTCGTGAGCCGGCCGATACACCTGATGTTGGTCTTGCCGTGGGTGTTCCTCGCCGTCCGGGAGGAGAACGCGTTTCTGCGCTGGATCGGCTGGCTGCTGTGCGCCGGCGGACTGGCAAGCTGCCTCTACATTATTGTGAACCTTGAGCCACTCGATCATCAGTACGGCAGCCTGAAGGGGCCGCTCCAGTATGGCCTCGCGATCGTTCTGCTGGCCACCGTACTCGAAATGGCCCGCCGCGCCATAAAGGCGGCGTTGCCGATCGTTGCCCTGCTGGCGTTGGCTTACGGGCTTCTCGGTCAATACTTGCCGGGGGAGTTCGGTCATCCAGGCATCCCGGCAAACTCTTTTTTGGGAACATTGACGATCGCCGAAGGTGGCATCTGGGGCGAGCTTACGGGTGTCTCCGTCAACGTGGTCTCTTATAAACATCG
>QGVC01000410.1 GCA_003242645.1 Pseudomonadota bacterium | reverse complement strand
CGGCCGAAAGCGGCTTGATCGCGCTCGTTGCCCGGGTCCGGGTCCAGGATGCGGCCGCGAACCCGCGGGTGCCGATGGCTTTCAGGCCCTATCCCTCGGAGTGGATCAAGGATCTGGTGCTGGAGGGAATTGGCCCCGTGCGGCTGCGGCCGATCAGGCCCGAGGACGAGCCGCTCTACGACGAGTTCTTCCAGCATGTCACCAGGGAGGATCACCGGCTGCGCTTCTTGAGTGCCGGCGTCGACTTGCCCCGGAAGTTCTTAGCCCGGCTGACGCAGATCGACTACGCGCGCGAGATGGCGTTCGTCGCGATTTCGAAGGACACGGGCCACCTGCTCGGAGTTTCGCGCTTCGTAGCCGATCCGGACTACACGCGCGGGGAATATGCGATCCTCGTAAGGTCCGATCTCAAAGGCCGGGGGCTTGGGTGGCAGCTGATGCAGCACCTTATCGCCTACGCCCGCTCAGAAGGCCTTGAGGAGCTATTCGGCTCGGTGCTCGCCGAGAATACGACGATGCTCAAGATGTGCAGCGAGCTGGGCTTCTCGATCCAGCCAGAGCCAGGAGATCTGAGCGTACGTCGGGTGGTCCTTGATCTCACCAAGTAGGACCCGCCGTTGAAGCGGGCCCTTGTGTTAGTCACTCCGTTCTGAGCTTTTGCCCCAACCGGCCGGCGAGATGCTGGATGAACTGCCACGCCACGCGGCCGGAGCGCCCGCCGCGGGTCATGGACCATTCGAGGGCCTCGCGAACCAGCTCGTCGTCGGCGATCTCGAGCCGGTGATAGGAGGCGTAGCCGCGGACCATTTCCAAATACTGATCCTGCGATCCGTGATGGAACCCGAGCCACAGGCCGAAGCGGTCGGACAGGGAGACTTTTTCCTCGACCGCCTCGGAAGGATTGATGGCCGTCGAGCGCTCGTTCTCCATCATATCGCGCGGCATCAGATGCCGGCGGTTGGAGGTGGCGTAGAAGATGACATTCTCCGGCCGCCCCTCGATGCCGCCCTCCAGAACGGCCTTCAGCGATTTGTAGCTCGTGTCATCGCGATCGAACGAAAGGTCGTCGCAGAACACAATGAAGCGATGGTGGTTCTCGCGCATCAACGCGAGGCATATGGGGAGAGAGCTGATGTCCTCGCGATGGATTTCCACGAGCTTCAGGTCCGGCTTTGCATCCTTCCCGAGCCCTAGCCGCCGGCGCACCTCCGCATGAGCGGCCTTCACTAGGGATGACTTCCCCATGCCGCGGGCGCCCCAAAGCAGGGCGTTGTTCGCAGGAAGTCCGCGGGCGAACCGTTCCGTGTTTTCCAGCAGCAGATTGGCGTGGTGCTCGATGCCTTTCAGGAGCTGGAGCGGCACGCGGTTCACCTGCCGCACCGGCAAGAAGCTTGGCGGGTCGGCCTGCCACACGAACGCTTCTGCCGCATCGAAGTCGATGGGCTTGGCAGGGGGTGGGGCCAGTCGCTCCAGGGCGGCTGCGATACGTTCGAGAAGGGCAGTTTCGGCAGAAAGCGTCATATCAATCCTAGTGCGGGTGTGTCTGTAGCCGGGAGGGCGGATTCGCCGGTCGCCTCTATAGTCGAGACAAGCCGTCTCGTCACCGGCTCAAAGTCCCGCTGCGACCAGGCATCTTGCCAAAGAGAGAGGGACCACTATAGTCGCGCCGCAACCTAACGGACAGGCCCGTGGCAGCTGTTGCCTGCGGGACTCCTAGTCGCGACCTGTGCCGGCCCAAGGACTGACGTCATGTTTATCACACCTGCCTATGCGCAAGGCGCCCCGGGTGGGGGCAGCGACTTCATGCTGCAGCTCGTCCCCATTCTGTTGATGTTCATCATTTTCTACTTCTTGTTGTTCAGGCCTCAGCAGCAGCGCGCCAAGCAGCACCGCGAGATGGTGAACAACATCCGCCGGGGTGATACTGTGGTGACGTCGGGCGGGATCATTGGCAAGGTCACCCGGGTCAAGGACGACAACGAGATCGAGGTTGAGATCGCCGAGAACACCCGCGTGCGGGTCGTCAAGTCGACCGTGGCCGACGTCAGAGCCAAGGGCGAGCCGGTGAAAGAAGGCACGTGACCGATCGTTGGGGCAGCTGAGGCACCTGCTCACAGGGCCAACGATCGAGGCCTTGTTACCGAAACGGCCCTGAAGCTCACGTGCCGAGGAGTACAAAGCTAAATGCTCCATTTTCAGACCTGGAAGATCATAGGCGTTGTGCTGACCTGCCTGTTGGGCGTGGTTTTTGCGCTGCCCAATCTCTTCTCGAAAGAGACGGTCGAGGCATGGCCTGATTGGTTGCCCAAGCGTCAGCTCAGCCTTGGTCTCGATCTCCGCGGCGGCGCGCATCTCTTACTCGCGATGGACGTCAACGACGTCCGCAAGGATTGGCTTGAGAGCATTCGCGAGGATGCCCGCCGGCGCTTGCGTGACGCGCGCATCGGCTTCACAGGTCTGGGCATCCAGGGCAACGCTGTCGTGGTGAGGCTTGCGCAGCCCGATCAGGCCGATGCGGCCATGAGGGAGCTCCGCAACCTCATCCAGCCGATTGGCAACGCCCTGCTAGGGAGCGTGGGCGACGATATTTCCGTCCAGCGTGGCAGCGAGCCTGGCCTTATCATCCTGCAGCCGACGGAAGCGGGCTTGCAGCAGCGCATCTCCAACGCCGTCAGTGCTTCAATTGAGACAGTCCGGCGCCGTATCGACACGCTGGGAACATCCGAGGCGTCGGTGGTGCGGCAAGGCTCCGATCGCATCCTGGTTCAGTTCCCTGGTTTGCAGGATACGACGCAGCTCAAGGCTCTCATTGGCGAGACGGCACGCCTAAGCTTCCACGAGGTTCACCCGAGCATCAGTGGTTTCGAGGCCCAGTCTTCTCGCCCACCGCCGGGTTATCGGATCTATCCCTCCGCTGACGAGGATGGGTTCGTCTACCTGCTTCGCGAAACGCCTGTCGTTCGTGGCGATCAGCTCGTCGACGCCCAGCCCGGCTTCGATCAGCGGACCAACGAGCCGATTATTACTTTCCGCTTCAATCAGTCAGGCGCCCGCGCATTCGGACGTTTCACGCAGGAAAACGTAGGACGACCGTTCGCCATCGTGCTTGACGACAAGGTGCTGTCGGCACCCGTGATCCGCGAGCCGATCCTCGGCGGGTCCGGCCAGATTT
>QGVC01000409.1 GCA_003242645.1 Pseudomonadota bacterium | reverse complement strand
TCAGGAACGCCCCTCTCGTCGCGAGTCGATCCTGGCCGGCTGGCGAAAGTGGACAAGCGCAAGCTTGCTAATGCTCTAGGCAAAGTTGACGCGATCATCGATCTGGTCAGCGAAGGCCGCTTCTAGCACAATTCAACCTTCAGGGCGCAGTGGCCTGGGAAGAAGAAAAACAAGGCTGCGATAGCTCGATTGGCCGCCTGGAACCCCGAGCAACCGCTGACGTTAGGGAAGCGTAGTCGAAGGGATGATTTAGGCCGTGCAGGTACTCCGCACTGACGTGGCCATCATCGGAGGCGGGCTGGGCGCGTGTGCTGCTGCACTCGCTGCTGCGAGGCTTGGCTGCCAGGTCATTCTGACCGAGGAAACGCATTGGATCGGCGGGCAATTGACCAACCAAGCCGTTCCACCAGACGAGCATCCCTGGATCGAAGAATTCGGTGCAACCGCGAGCTACCGTGCTCTTCGTAACGGCATCCGGCGCTATTATCGCGATCACCTTCCGCTGACGGCACTGGCACGGGCATCAAAGCATCTCAATCCGGGAAACGGCTGGGTGAGCCGGCTCTGTCACGATCCGCGGGTGGCGGTGGCAGTGCTCCACCAGATGATCGCGCCCTATCAGCTCAGCGGAAAGATGTTCGTCATGCACCCTCAACGCCAGTTGGCAGCTTGGACGCATGGCGATCGCATAACAGGTGTCGTGGTCCGAGGGCTCGAATCGGGTCGCGATACTCTGATAGAAGCAGAGTATTTCATCGACGCCACGCCGCAGGGAGAGCTGCTTGAGCTTGCTGGCGTAGAGCACGTGTGTGGTGCCGAATCTCAAGTGGAAACGGGCGAGCCGCACGCTCCGGACATGACTGATCCCAAAGACCAACAGGCCATCACGGTCTGCTTCGCGGTAGAGTATCGCGAAGGAGAGGACCACACCATCGACAAGCCGCGTCAGTATGACCTGTGGCGCAACTACAAGCCACCAGGCTGGCCAGGGCCTCTGCTGGGATGGACAGTACCGAAACCGGAAACCCACGAGCCAATCACTCGATATCTTTTCGAGGCGGAAGATGGCAAGCCCTGGTGGAATTTCCGAAGAATTCTTGATATTTCCAATTTTGAAGAAAGCTTTAATGCTCGCGAAATCACAGTCGTCAATTGGCCTCAAAACGATTACTGGTTCGGTCCGGTTTGCGGCGTAGATGAAGTCGAGCAGGCACGGAACCTGGAAGCCGCTCGGCAGCTCAGCCTCAGCCTGCTTTATTGGCTTCAAACGGAAGCGCCTCGGCCCGATGGGGGAGTAGGCTATCCAGGGCTTCGCCTTCGCGGCGATGTAGTGGGCGGAACGGTCGACGGATTGGCGCAGGCGCCGTACATTCGCGAGTCCAGGCGCATTCGTGCCGAGTTCACGGTGCTCGAGCAACACATAGCTCATCCCCTCCGGCCAAATGGGCCCGAGTTTTTCGAGGATTCCGTGGGTATCGGCTGCTATCGGATCGATCTCCACCCGAGCGTCAGTGGCCGGGGCTATTTGGATCTGGGATGCTGGCCATTTCAGATACCGCTCGGCTCCTTAATCCCCATCCGCGTCGAGAATTTGCTTCCAGGCGGCAAGAACTTGGGCGTCACGCACATCACGAATGGCGCTTATCGCGTTCATCATGTTGAGTGGAACGTCGGTGAGGCCGCCGGATCGCTTGCTGCGTTTTGTCTGCAGCGTAAGGTCACGCCGCGCGCTGTAAGAAACACGAAGCCGCTGCTGGAGGAGTTTCAATCCTTGCTACGGAAGCAGGGAATACCTCTCTCCTGGCCGTCGCTTACACCACTCTGACCTGAGCTTCGAGGCGTGTGACAGAAATGATCGATCAGAGCCGAGTGTTCCGGGTTGGAATTTCTGGATCCTATGGTGGCATGAACCTCGGCGACGAGGCGATTTTGGAAGGCATCCTGCTCCAATTGCGCCGAACGCTACCGGTCGAGATCACCGTCTTTTCTCTTAATCCGGAGGATACTCTCAGCCGGCATGAGGTCGAGCGCGCTATTCCCATTCGGCGTATGACTCGGAAGGAAGCGGCACGCGAAATCGAGAGGCTTGATGTCTTTGTTCTGGGCGGCGGCGGCATTCTCTATGATCGCGATGTGGAAAAGTATCTAAGAGAGGTCAAGATCGCGCACGAAATTGGCGTGCCGGTTTTCGTTTATGCGGTTAGTGCCGGGCCGCTAACGCTGACTTCAACGCGAAATGCCGTCCGCGACAGTCTTAACAAAGCGGCCGTCATAACTGTGCGGGACCGGCAGGGCTATCGCCTGTTGGAGGACGTTGGCGTCGATCGGGAGATTCACCTGACCGCCGATCCCGCGCTGCTAGTGGAACCGGAGGAGGTGCCCATCAAGGCGCTAGAGGCCGAAGGGGTCAGATTCGATCGACCTCTGGTTGGATTTTCAGTGAGGGAGCCAGGGCCGGCGGCGCCCGATATTGATCCCGAACATTACTACGCCCTGCTGGCCAACACTGCGGACTACATCATCGAGCGCCTGGACGCGGATGTTGTGTTTGTGCCGATGGAGCGCACAGACGTCCAACATAGCCACGGCGTCGTCGCCCAGATGATCAACGCAGAACGCGTTGAGGTTCTGAGACGCAAGTATTCAGCTCAACAAACACTCGACATGCTGCGGTATTTCGAATTTGCGGTGGGAATGCGGCTCCATTTCCTTATTTTCGCGGCATTACAAGGAACGCCCTTCGTAGCGCTTCCATATGCCTCGAAGGTTGTGGGGCTTCTCGAGGATCTCGAGATGCCAGCGCCACCGCTTGGGGAAATCGGAATTGGACAGCTCATCGCCACGATCGACCGGTCTTGGGATACCCGGGATGAAATTCGAACTAAAATTCAGAATTGCCTCCCACGGCTTAAGCAGCGTGCAAGGCTGACAAACGATCTCCTCTGCAATCTCCTGAACAATACGAGCAGCGAACGACGCGATCAGTACGCGTCCGAACAGGATTTTCGATAAAGCCCTAGTCGACAGGGAGTGCGATCATCCCTTCGATACGGTTGACCAATTGGCCGCTCGCTTCTCAGCGAAAGATGCAAGGCCTTCGCGAGCTTCGTCGGATTGGCGCTTGCGGGCATGGCCGACGATCAATGCTGTGAGCCTGTCCGCATCGATCTTGCCGAA